>CAIMSI010000058.1 GCA_903844115.1 uncultured Actinomycetes bacterium | reverse complement strand
TAGACGAAGAGGGCAGAAAGCAGAGCCGATGTATCCAAGTAAGAGTCAGTTCAGTTCTATGCCTGACAATCACAGACCGCCACTTCCTAAAATGAATAAATACGTGAGGAAGAACTATCCGGAACTATCAGAGCAACTATCAATTCAACTTAGGCAGAAGCGATTAGAGGAGAAATCCTGTTATCCGTGGGAGATAAATTGTGATTGACCCCCCTATACCCTTTAACGACCACTTATAGGGAATCACACCAAGTGTCATGGGTACCCAACACTAAGGTGCTGACACAGTAGCTAATTTTGCTACTCAATTAAGTCACGCCTTGGACATAAATTTTGCTTCAGTCAAACGCTGACGCTTGATAGGGGAATCCCGAGATTTTTAATCCGTTCATTGCGTCTAATGGTGAATTCCATCGAATTCTTCATATATCGCTCGTAGGCCTCTTGGTCACTTGGAAGTCCACTCCCCACAAAACCTTCAGCGGGAAGAGCCAATTTGGCTAGGAAAAACCTATTCTTGCTCGGGGCCCATAGCAAGAGTCGGCGGATAAATTTATGAACAATTTATACCTAGTCGTGCCTCTCTCTTCTCTCACCTTGACTACCTGTACCTTGTGAGGATGCGTAGAGCCCTCACCATCCTCTCTCTAGCCTTACTTGGGCTAACTCCGATTCACGCCTTTGCCGCCACAAAGGCAGGTGCCACGTGCACTAAAGCCGGCCTGACTTCAACCGTAGGCCAGATTAAATATACGTGTGTCAAGAGTGGCAAGAAATTGGTTTGGGATAAAGGCGTAAAGGTGGTTCTCCCAAAACCAACCCCAACACCTTCTGCAACTCCAACACCTTCTGCAACTCCAACACCTTCTGCAACTCCAACACCTACACCAACGCCAACCAAGACTTTTAATTCACTGTGGGAGAAGTACGGCTTAACGAAGCCCACTACTGCCGACACGGTCATTAAGGCTGCAACTACCGATTTCAAGAGCTATACCGCCAATATTCGCAACACTCAAGAAGTGAAAGTTGTTGCTCAAACTGGCGTAGATCAACAACTTATTAACTGGGTCCAAGATGGGGCAACCTTTGTCGCTCAACGATTTGTCTATCCGAAGATGTCGCGGACATTTGTCGATGTCATCGCTATCGATGCAACCTGGCTCCAAGATACTTACCTCAAAGAGGGATACACCGCGAACCAAGCTAAGGATCGGCTCGGTGGTTTTAACGCTGGTGCACCGGCATTTGGTGGTTCCTATTCAAATACCTGGAACTACACAACCATCCAAAAGAGCAATGCGATGGTCAATGACAAAGTGGGGATGACGCAGACTCCAGGTCATGAGTTCTTCCATGCCATTCAAGAGACTCTTGCAGGTCCAGTGGCAAACGGTACGGGTAGCAATGTCCCCAACTGGTTCTGGGAAGGACCAGCAATGTTTGTCGGTACTCAGACTTCCAATGCCCTTGGCTTTGCTGATTACGTGGCGCTCAGTCGCCCTTCAATGACTGCTCGGTACCAGAACGGCAATGCCATCAATCGAACTTCATCACTCAGTGATATTAGAGCCAATGATGGCATCACGGATCCCTATGCAATCGGCTTTGCCGCCTCTGAATTCTTGGTCTCTCAGGTAGGTGTAGAGAAGATGCTCAACGTCTATGGTGCGCTTGGCCAAGGTAAGAACTTTGCAGATGCATTCAAGCAAGGAACTGGAATCGACCTCGCAGATTTCTACTCCCTCTTCGAAGAGGTTCGTGCAACTCTAGGTTTTGCTAAAAGCTAAAAGGTCGCTTCGCTACTCGACAATTACTCGACAGGGAAAGATATCTCAGACTTAAGGGGCAGGGTCTGGCTCTTCGCTCGGCATCCCATAGAGGTACCGTCGAACACCTTCAGTAGTTTTACAAACTGGACACTTCTTCATGGCATCAACTTAGCTTCGCCCACTGACACAAAACTTGTCCACGTTTTTGCCCACATGCCCACGTTTTTGCCCACAAATTTGAGCAATATTGGTTTAGGTTTATTAAAGACTTCGACAAAATAAAAGCTCTAATAAGCGCATAGAACTACACTTATTGGAGAATTGAAAGAAGAGTCGCCCTATAAGCCGGATCCTGTTTCTCTTGCGAGAAGATCACCATCCATCTAGATCTGCAATTGCTTGCAGATTCAAGCAACCTACCTGGCGAATTGAGCGAGCAGCCCATCGCCTTTCTGGTCTTGCTCCAAGTGGGGTTTACCTTGCCATCTACATCACTGCAGATGCGGTGGTCTCTTACACCGCCGTTTCACCCTTACCTCACCGAAATGAGGCGGTCATTTTCTGTGGCACTGTCCTGCGGATTGCTCCGAGTGGCTGTTAGCCACCACCTTGCTCTGTGGAGTCCGGACTTTCCTCGGTGTATTACTACAACGCGGTGATCCGGGCGACTCTTCTAGGTAGAAGGATACTTCAGAAAGATTTACAAGTGAATTGGATTTTTATGATGGGCGTTCGCTCAGTGAAAAGAGCGCCATTAAGCCATCAGAAGGCCAAACTTTGATTGTTGTGATGCTGCAAGGCAAGACATCTACATGGAAAATGGAATCAATTGGAGCCGACAGCGCAACTGTCACGGCACCTTTAATGACAACGTTGTGAGTAACGATTGCAACACTTTCTCCAGGATATTGGGCTGCTACACGGCGAAGGGCGCTGGCGGCGCGTTCGGCAGTTGCAGCGTAGGACTCTCCCCCACCTTGTTCGTGCCAAGGATCTGCTACCCAATCTGAATACTCGTCGGGATATTTCTCTTCTACTTCGGTTGGAGTTAATCCATCCCAAGTTCCAAATGAGGCTTCGGTCCAATCCTCATCAAAAATTGCTTCTAGTCCAGTGACTTTCGAAATCTCTTCGGCAGTATCTATTGTTCGTTGCATCGGAGAAACGATTAAATGTTTTGGATCGCGCTTCTTCAATTCTTGAGCAATAGCCTTAGCTTGTTCGCGTCCTGTTTCAGTCAATGGTGGATTGGAGCCACCAGATCCAGAGAAGCGACGTGAAGCCGTTAATGGTGTTTCACCATGGCGGATGAAATAAATAGTTGTTGGTACTTCACCTGACACCAAACGCTCATGCAAGAAATTCTTCTGCACATAAGGCGTAATAGCTATTTCGCCATCAAGTGCTTTATTTGCAAGGCGATCGGCATGTGAATTCTCATCGCGAGGAATCCAGGTAAAAGTAATAAGACTCATTGGATGTATATCTCGAGCTTGTTTTGCTAGGTCACGCATATCTGGATGTTTGATTTGCCAACGGCCTGACATTTGTTCAATCACAAGTTTGGAATCCATTTTGACGTGAATTGTTGCTTCTGGGTCTATCTCGTGTGCAGCTTTTAATCCAGCAATGAGTCCACTGTATTCGGCTACGTTATTTGAAGCGATGCCAATAGAGGCGAATAATTCTTTTAGGATTTTTCCATCTTCTGTTACCACCGCTCCGTAAGCCGCAGGACCCGGATTGCCTCGAGATCCACCATCTGCGGTGATATTAAGGACGCGTGCCATTTAAATACGAACCAATATTCGTCGGCATTCCTCGCATCGCAAGACTTCATCATCAGCCAAAGTCTTGATACGTTCTAATTCCACGGCGTTGATCTGAAGATGACAGCCATCGCACTTATTTCCAATGAGCAATGCCGCGCCAACTCCGCCCTGACCTTGACGAACCTTTTCATAAATTTCAATCAGTGCTGCGTCAATCTGGGGTGCCAGTTTCATTCGGTCATCTGCTGCAGTTGCGATGAGAGCATTCAATTCAGTCTTTGCATTTTCAATGCGAACATTGAGTTCAAGTTCCAAAGTTTTTAATCCGTCTTCATCACTCTTAAGCTCATTCACGCGCTTGGAAACCGCTTCATGGCGCAACATGATTTCAAGCTCGCCATCTTCCAAATCTGCTTTTCGCTTCGCCAGCGTTACAAGCTCGTGCTGGGTTTGTTCGAGTTCCTTGGGGGTGCCAAGACCTGCGTTTAGTCGCTTTTCATCTTTCTCCATGCGCGATGCAACAGCTTCTACATCCACTTCGCTGCGGCGCAGGTCGATAGTGACATCTTCAAGCTCGGTCTCAACAACCTTTAGCTCAACGGCAGCGTTCTCAAGGCGCGTATGAATGGCAGCGATCTGCTCGTGCTCAGGAAGGGTCTTTAATTTGTGGTTGTGCTGTGCAATTTCGGTATCAAGTTTCTGCAATTGCATCAGGAGTGCTTGATGGGCAGGGGTCGCCTTCATTTTTCACTCCGATCTCAGATATGTATTTGTTGTACCGAACTATGGTGAATCTTATCTGAAGTCACTATGTAGAGACAATTACTTACTGGTGACGCGGAAAAGATTGATTGGGAGCAGTGCCGCGACGGCCAATGGCAAGAGCCACCAAGCGTTATGTCCACTATGCACCATCGCATTTGTACCTTCCAGCGCTGCAATCACGATGGCAAATCCAATGAGGTCATCTCCGATGAGGAAGTCATACCAAAAGAATCCGAAATCCTTCACAATTTTTACAAAGCCTTTATCCTCTAAAACACTTTCTGCATCGAGCTCATCTAGTTCTGTTAACTCTGCGCCGACAGGTACTTTCACATTGATCGAGGTTTTAGATTTCTTGGCCTTGAGGAGCCGGACAAGAATGAGTGAAACCACGGTCACAAAGGGAACGATGGCAAACAAATAAGCATCTGCGCTCGGCCATATTGCGCCGGCTCCCTCTGCTCCCCAAAAAATACCAAACGAAGTGAGCATTATTCCTACAACAAACTTCATGGTGTTTTCTGGAACTCGAGCAAGGGGTTTGCGAAGAGCCAAACCAGAAACCGCAACAATCAGGACGGCTGCTAGCGCTGCGATTGAAGCAAGAGTTACCTGATGTTGGATAGTTCCGAAAGTAAGAACGATGAAAGCAACTTCGAGTCCTTCGAGCAAGACTCCTTTAAAGGAAAGTGTGTAGGCATACCAATCTGCAACGCCAAAGCGCTTGCCCTCTTTTGCTTTTCGAGCTGCTACAAGTTCTTCTTGGAAGATCTTCTCTTCATCATGAAGTGCTTTGTATCCAGAACTTCGAAGAATCGCTTTTCTAATCCATTGCAATCCAAATACCAGCAACAAGGTGCCGACAAAGAGTCGGAGTCCGTTCATTGGTAGTGAAGATATAGAAGGACCGATGGCAACGATGATGACGCCAAGAACCCCTAGGCCCGCGCCAGTTCCAAGGAGCGCAGACTTCCAATCACGAGCAGTTCCCGCAGCAAGGACGATTGTGGTCGCTTCAACGGCCTCAACAGCACATGCAAGGAAAACGGAGATAAATAACGCTAAGCCACTCATCCGTTTAGTTTAGTTTCTTTTTTCAAGTTAATTGAAAACAATCGTTGGTGGGCGGTGAGGGTTTCGAACCCCCGACATCCTCGGTGTAAACGAGGCGCTCTACCACTGAGCTAACCACCCATACCTACCTACCGTGGAGGGTAAGTAAGCCTGCGTACTCTACCGGGCTTCCTCGCATGGAGGAAATTCAGTGCGAGATTGCTTGGATTAAACCTAAATAGCCGCCAGTGCGGTCTTGTAATCCGCTGCATTTCGAGCATCTCCAGGTCCATTAACTACCTGCCAACGCAAAATTCCTTCTTTATCAACAATGAATGTGCCGCGGATAGAAAGGCCACGCTCTGCGTTGAAAACACCATAAGCATTTGCAGTTGCACCGTGTGGCCAGAAATCAGCGAGAAGGCTGAATTTATATCCTTCAGCTTCGCCAAACGCTTTTAGCGAATACATTGCATCGCAAGAGATTGCAAGGAGTTCAGAGTCATCATTCTGATATGCGCCAAGATCATCTCTCAAAGTACATAATTCGCCTGTGCAAATTCCAGAGAATGCGAATGGGTAGAAAACAATAACTACATTCTTCTTTCCCTTAAATGAGGAGAGAGTTACATCTTCACCGAATTGATTCTTCAGGGTGAAATCTGGTGCAGCTTTTCCTATTTCAAGTGCCATATTTTTTTGCTCCTATTTTTTGGATTTACGTGGGACTAGTCTAGTGGCAGTCCATGCTGGAGCTGCAATAAAAGAAATTGTTTGGCTAAGACCCGCCGTTGGCGCCGCGTCCTGTATCTCATTTGGTTCTAAGTGTCCTGGTTGACCGACCTTCGGACTGATAACCCAAATGTCGCCATCTTCGGTAAGAAATGTGAGAGCGTCTACAAGTTCATCGACAAGGTCACCATCATCTTGACGCCACCAAATGATGACTACATCAACGACTTCTTGCGAATCACTTTCTAAAAGAGCGCTCCCACATTTTGCAGCGAGCGCACTGCGAAGTTCTTCATCGCAATCACGAGGGTCGAAACCGAATTCGACAATGAGGTCGCCTTCAGAAATTCCCATTCGATCTACAGCGGTGGTGACGAGAGGGTTCAAGCTCTACCCCTGGGAATTGATTTCACAGGAGTAGTCCACCCAACCTTGGCGCTTCCCGCAAGCCCCTCGCCTGAGCTAATTGATGGGAACTGATAGGAACTGGTAGCCAACCTCACTTCGTCCTTCAAATGGCTCCTAAAAGGAGTGCAACCTGGCTTTTGGATGTGACGAGAGGGGGTTGGAGGGGGAAAGATAGGGGCATGAGCGAAAACCGTCCGGCACCTGACCATCTCCTCGGCCAATTGGTCGATACCGATCCTCAAGAAACCGCCGAGTGGAGAGATTCCCTCGATGCAATCTTGGAGAATGCCGGTCCGGTACGCGCTCGTTACCTGATGCTTTCGATGTTGCAACAAGCTCGTGAAAAGAATGTTGGAATTTCAAGTGTTCGCTCCACTAACTACATAAACACAATTGCTCCTAATGAAGAGCCATCATTCCCAGGTGATGAAGAAATGGAATTACAAATACGCCGAATGATTCGCTGGAATGCAGCGGTCATGGTGCATCGCGCGCAACGCCCTGGTGTTGGAGTTGGCGGACATATTTCTTCATATGCATCCTCGGCAACATTGTACGAAGTAGGTTTTAATCACTTTTTCCGTGGACAAGACCATCCAGGTGGTGGAGATCAGATTTTCTTCCAAGGCCATGCAAGTCCTGGAATGTATGCGCGTGCATTTGTTGAGGGCCGCTTTACCGAAGATCAGATGGATGGCTTCCGCCAAGAACTTTCACATCATGCCGGTGGACTATCTTCCTATCCACACCCTCGATTGATGCCAGATTTTTGGCAATTCCCTACAGTTTCAATGGGCCTTGGTCCTATCAATGCAATTTATCAAGCAAGGTATAACCGCTATCTTGCTGGGCGCGGAATTAAAGACACCAGCCAACAACGCGTCTGGGCATTCTTGGGCGACGGTGAGACTGATGAACCTGAAAGTCTTGGCGCTCTTTCCCTTGCTGCGCGTGAGGGCTTGGATAATTTAACTTTTGTTATTAACTGTAATTTGCAGCGCCTTGATGGACCGGTGCGTGGCAATGGAAAGATTATGCAAGAGCTTGAATCAATCTTTGGTGGAGCCGGATGGAATGTCATCAAAGTCGTATGGGGTCGCGAATGGGATGAACTACTTGCAAATGATCGCGATGGCGCACTTGTTGATTTGATGAATAAAACTCCTGACGGAGATTTCCAAACATTTAAAACTGAGGATGGCGCTTATGTGCGCGAACATTTCTTTGGACGCGATCCACGTACAGCCGCGCTAGTCAAAGACTGGAGTGATGACAAGATTTGGGCTCTGCGACGCGGAGGTCATGACTACCGCAAGATGTTTGCTGCTTATAAGGCCGCTACTGAACACACCGGTCGCCCAACAGTCATTCTTGCAAAGACCATTAAGGGTTGGACGCTTGGTTCTCATTTTGAAGGTCGTAACTCGACTCACCAAATGAAGAAAATGACGCAAGAAGATTTAATTGAATTTAAAAATCGCCTGCATCTGCCAATTCCAGATGAGGCAATCGACAAATATCTTCCACCTTATTATCGCCCTGCTGCTGATTCACCTGAATACAAATACATGATGGAGCGTCGCGCAGCGTTGGGTGGAGCAATTCCAGCGCGCCGAAAGGTTTCAAAGCCCCTTCCACAACCAGCTGCGGCTGCTTATGAATCAGTTGCCCGTGGGTCTGGAACACAAGAGGTCGCAACGACGATGGCCTTTGTTCGCTTGTTAAAAGACCTCATTAAAGATCCAGAGATTGGAAAGCGTTTTGTGCCGATCATCCCTGATGAAGCACGCACATTTGGCATGGATTCACTCTTCCCAAGTTTAAAGATCTACTCCCCTCATGGTCAGACATACACATCTGTCGACCGCGATCTCATGCTTTCCTATAAAGAATCCACTTCAGGTGTAATTCTTCATGAAGGCATTAATGAAGCTGGATCTGTTGCCTCATTTACTGCTGTGGGATCTTCATATTCCACTCACGATGAACCAATGATTCCGATCTATATTTTCTATTCTATGTTTGGTTTCCAACGTACAGGCGATGCGTTCTGGGCAGCCACAGACCAGCTCACTCGCGGATTCGTTGTCGGTGCAACGGCAGGTCGAACAACGCTCAATGGTGAAGGCTTGCAACATGAAGATGGTCATTCACATCTGCTCGCATCAGCAAACCCGGCAGTAGTTGCATATGATCCAGCATTTGGATTTGAACTAGGCCATATCGTTCGCGATGGTCTGCGCCGCATGTATGGAGAAAATAGTGAAAACGTTTTCTATTACCTGACTGTTTATAACGAGCCATACGCTCAACCAGCTGAACCAACAGGACTTGATGTTGATGGCTTGCTGAAGGGAATGTATCTCTATTCCCCTGCGACTTCTAAACATCGGAAGAAGGTACAAATCCTTGCATCTGGCGTCGGAGTAAATTGGGCACTTGAAGCGCAAAAATTACTCGACGAGCACTGGGGAGTTTCGGCCAATGTATGGTCGGTTACATCTTGGAATGAAATTCGTCGCAATGGCCTTCAAGTTGATCGTCACAACTTGCTTAACCCAAGAGATAAAAAGCAAGCGTTCATTACGCAAAAATTAGCTGGATCTGAAGGTCCAGTAATCGCAGTAAGTGATTTCATGAAAGCAGTTCAAGACCAAGTTGCTCCGTGGGTTGTGAATCCATTTACATCACTTGGAACCGATGGATTCGGTCTTTCCGATACTCGAGGCGCTTTACGCAGACACTTTAAGGTGGATGCTGCTTCTATTACGATCGCGGCTCTATCCCAACTTGCCGATGCAGGTACGATCAAATCAAAGGTTGTTCAAGAGGCTATCGATCGTTATCAAATCAACGATGTGACAGCTGCTGATCCAGGTAATACAGAAGGCTCTGGATAAAGTCAGATTAAATCTTTGGAGAACCTAATCTGTGAGGGTTACCAAGGTAGGCAAACCTTGCAACTGCCATGAGTAGCAGCCCTGGGAGTAAGAGCGCAATCGTTATCGAAGTAAGCTGAACAATCCAAGCAAAGACCATCTTCCCAAAGAAAATGATGATGGTGTTTGAAAGGTTCAATTGCGAGACTACTTCACTCGGTTTTAAAGAACTTCTGCGGTTTGCGATTGTTGTAAATAGTGGGGACATAAATGAAGTTCCAACCCCCGCAAAAAGAAATGCTAAGACTTCAAAACTGAGGGCTAAATTGGATCCTTTGCCTGCAAGAAACCATGAAAGTTGAGTAAAAAGGATAAATCCCCCACCGCCGGCAAGGGCCGCTAATCGAATCCAAAATCTTTCAGACCTATAGCGAATAAGGCGAATGAAAAACATACGTCCGCCAATCATCCCAACTATTAGGGAAAAGTAAGAAAGGATGCTGATGCTCTTTGCCGCGTTAATTTCTTGATTTGTAACCAGAGTCGCCCAGTCGCCACTGACAAACTCAATAAGGGTTCCAAGTGAAAAAGCTAGGATGATTGATTTGTCGAAAGTGAAAACATTGCGCAGCCTGGAAAATGTTAGTTTCTCCATCAATACAGGTTCGGTTGACTTCACGATGAGCGTTCCTCGTATTGAGTGAATCAGCACCATTGTAAGAGCCCAGATAATTCCCATAAGAACATCGATATGAATTGCAAATGAGACATGAGATGTCACTAATAGCGCAACGATGACAGTAACCAGAACGCCAATGCTCCAACTACCGTGCATACGAGGAAGCAACATTTCACCAGACTGTTCCTGTCGATGCAAAGTTTGGGTATGAAGGGCGATGTTGTGCGCTGAGAATGAAACAGCAGCCACAATATTTACAAAGGCATAAACATAAGGTGTGTGGATATGTGGCATAGAAGCCATTACTAAATACAAAACGGTGGCGCTGATGTACAAAGTGCGAAGAACCCCAACTTTATGAACTAAACGGCCCATAACCATCAGACTGATCACAGACCCAATTGCTCCCAGGCTGAGAAGGAATCCATACATTCCGTTGGAAACATTCAAATTGTGTTTAAGATCAGGTGAACGAGGGGAAATCGCCATCAATCCAATTCCAAAGAGGCCAAACATGGATTGCAATCGCAAGCGTTCGCCACGTTTTATTTGTTGAATCAAAAGAGTGCACTCGCTAACGCTTGGCGGGATTTGATAAGCCCGGGATCTGATGGGTCTACGAGTTTAAAAAGAATAAGTAGATGATCTCTTACTTTCTTTTGATCATCGCCAGCAGAATTTTTAACACAAGTAATGAGCCTTGAGAAAGCCTCGTCATAATTACCCTGCATCACTTCGATATCCGCAGCCTTGATGTGAATATCTAAATTATCAGGTTGCGCATTAGCTAGGGCAAAAACTTCGTTAGGGATACTCCCCTCGATTCGAGCCATGAGTTCAACTTGCGCCAACCCAATCTCTGCCATGGAATTACCAGGAGAGCGCACGAGCCAGCTCTTGTATGCAGATATCGCTCCTGCCAGATCGTTTTTTTCAAGGGCGTCGAGCGCCGCCATTTCTTCAGCTTCCATGGGAGGTTCAACTTCACTCTCGTTCAGAGTAGCGGGATCAATATCAGTTTCAGAGGCTTCAACGGCGGCCCCTACTCCCCGCTCCGCTGCCAAGGAAATGACTTTATCAATCACCTGTCGAACTTGTTCGCGAGGAGGCACTGATTCAAAAAGTGGAACGAGTTGTTCTTGGATAATTGCAATTGCGATTGGGACAGAGGCAACCTGCATTGCTTGCGCCACAGTTGGTTCTTGATCTACGTTAACGGTTGCAAGTATCCACGGGCGAGTTCCAGTTGAATCCTGATTATAAAAATCGCCAAGTATTGCAAGAACTTCCTGAGATTGCGCGCTTCGAGGCGACCAACAGAGCGCGATGACGACCTGCGTGTGGGAAGCGGGCAGAATCTCTTCGACGAGATTTTTTGCGGTGATTGCAATCCCAACCGAAGGAGGCGCAGTTGGTGGCTTTCCGAGGGAACTTAAATCCACGGCTTGAGCTAGATTTTTAGGAAGCTCACCAAATGGATTTCGACTCATGAGGTTATATTAGTCGCTCCGGAGTCTGTGCGACCCGGGAGTACATGGGCCACATAATCTTGCGCAGCATTATCTAAACCTAAATCAACCCCATTTTTCTCACCCAAATACCATCTGTGTTCCAGAATTTCATGGAACATTTGCACTGGTTCAACTCTGCCACGTAATTCATCTGGAATGAGGTTTGCAACATGCTGATAAACATCGGTAAGCCAGATCCGGGCTGCCTCGTGTTCTGGACGTGGAGGCTTCTGCCTTCCGCGAAAACGATCAAATGAAGCAAGGAGCCTTTTCGCCTGAAATTCTTCAGCGTCAATCCCTAACAAATTCTTAAGACGGCTTGTGTGGTATCCGGCAGCAACAAGTTTTGGCGAGAATTTTAGAATTCCTTTCTTGCCATCAAGTGCTAT
>CAIMSI010000057.1 GCA_903844115.1 uncultured Actinomycetes bacterium | reverse complement strand
CTGAAGTAAAAGCTGGACGCGGAACAGAACACGGCGGAGTATTCCTCGATGTTTCAAAGCGAATATCTGCTGAAATTATTAAAAAGCGCCTTCCTTCTCTGTGGCACCAGTTCTATGAACTTGCTGGTGTGGATATCACAAAGGAAGCGATGGAAGTTGGCCCAACATGTCATTATGTGATGGGCGGAGTTGAAGTTGAACCAGATACTGCAGCAGCGGTAGGTGTTCCAGGTTTATTTGCAGCCGGAGAAGTTGCTGGCGGAATGCACGGATCAAATCGTCTGGGCGGAAATTCACTTACCGACCTTTTGGTATTTGGTCGTCGCGCAGGAAAAGGCGCAGCAGATTATGTTAAGGCTAACGGGGCAAACCCAGTCAGCGACTCAGCGATTCAAAAAGCTGCAGCAAAGATTGAAGCTCCATTCGCTCGCACAGGCGGAGAAAACGCTTATTCATTGCACCAAGAACTTCAAGAGATAACTCAAGACCTCGTTGGAATCATTCGTACGGGCGCTGAATTAACAAAAGCGATTGCAGAAATTGCCGATATTCGCAAACGTAGCGGCAACATCTCCGTAACGGGGGATCGCAAATTCAATCCTGGGTTCCATTTGGCTTTTGATCTCGACAATATGTTGCTCGTAGCTGAGAGCACCGCAAAGTCTGCTCTACTTCGTGAAGAATCACGCGGTGGTCATACTCGTGATGATTTCCCTGGTATGAATTCAACATGGCGCCAGGTCAATCACATTTCTAGTTTTGATGGCGATAAAGTTAACGTCAAGCCACAATCTTTACCTGTTCTGCCCAAAGAACTCTTTGATCTCTTTGATGTACACGAACTTGAGAAGTACATGACTCCAGAAGAAATAGCGAAAGGTGGTTCCAAATAATGGCACGCACACTCAAGCTCCGTATTTGGCGCGGCGATGATAAAACTGGCGCTCTTCAGGATGTCACCGTTGAGGCAAACCACGGCGAAGTAGTACTCGACATCATTCATCGTGTTCAAGCGACACAGATGGGTGACCTCGCTGTTCGTTGGAATTGCAAAGCAGGTAAGTGTGGATCATGTTCAATGGAAATCAACGGAAAGCCACGTCTTGCTTGTATGACACAGGTTGCTGCTTACGCCGAAGATGAAGTCATTACTATCACCCCACTTCGCGCATTCCCAGTAATCAAAGATCTTGTTACTGATGTTTCATTTAATTACAAGAAAGCAATGGAGATCCCTTCACTACAAATGCCTGAAGGATTAAAACCTGGCGAACCACGTATGCAACAAGTTGATGTGGAGCGTTCACAGGAATTCCGCAAGTGCATCGAATGTTTCTTGTGTCAAAACACATGTCACGTAATTCGTGATCATGAAGAGAATAAAAAGTCTTTTGCCGGTCCACGCTTCTTCATTCGTATTGCTGAACTGGATATGCACCCACTTGATATGTTGCGAAATCGAAAGAAAACAGCTCAAGAAGAGCATGGGCTTGGGCTCTGCAACATAACCAAATGCTGCACCGAAGTTTGCCCAGAGCACATCAAGATCACAGACAACGCGATCATCCCGATGAAGGAGCGCGTAGCCGACGAGAAGTACGATCCTGTTCGCTGGTTAGGCTCAAAAATTCGTCGTCGCGAAGAAGTCCTATAAAAACCATCTAGTACCCTAAAGGAATGAAGCTATTCATTCGTTGGGCAGTTATGGCTCTATCGGTCTGGGTTTCCACTCTGATCATTCCTGGGATTAAAGTCCATGGTGGTGCGTGGAGCTATCTCTGGGTTGCACTCATCTTTGGCCTCATCAACACTTTTATCGGTTCACTGTTGAAAGTTCTCACACTCCCTGCCGTAATTCTTTCGCTGGGAATTTTTATTTGGATTATCAACGCTGCGATGCTTGAGCTCACTGCTCGTTGGAGCTCAGCACTTGATATCACCAGTTTCTGGTCAGCCTTCTTTGCTTCACTCATTATCAGTATCGTTTCATCGTTGTTAAATCGCACCGTTAAGAAAGTCGGCGGCAACGATAAATACTAAGAACATATTTGTAGTCGCACTCGGCGGTATTGCCGGGTCGTTGACTCGTTGGGCGATGTCTTTGTTGATTGTCGAACATACTTTCCCATGGGCAACTCTTCTAGATAATTACATTGGTTCTGGTCTCTTGATGGCGCTAGTTGTTTATGCGAATCAACACAAATCACCTAAATGGTGGTGGCGCCCGGCCCTCGGATCAGGATTCTGTGGAGGATTTACAACTTACTCAGCATTTGCCGTGAAGGTCGATGAGTACATGCGTGCTCATAATTATTTTGCAGCCACCTTGTATATGGCAGCGTCCGTAATTGGTACATACATCATTGTTGTCACTGTCCATAAATTCATGACGCAGCGAGTTGTCCGATGAAAGCTTTATATGTTGCCTTCGGTGCGGGATTTGGAGCGGCGGCTCGTTACGTGATTGATGTTGCGGTTAAAAAATTACACACACATTGGATTCCCTTTGAAACACTAGGAATCAATATTGCTGGATCTTTCATGTTGGGTTTAGTTTTAAATAGCCAAGGAAATGCACTATTGGTTTTGGGCACGGGTTTTGCTGGGGCATTTACAACATGGTCAACACTTGCAGTAGAAGCCCATGCACTCGTGAAGACAAAAAATCATGCCAAAGCCTTTGCTTATCTAGTCCTAACTTTTATATTAGGAATTGGCGCTGCTGGTTTAGGAATTGCTTTTAACCACTAGCGAGATAGCTTCTTAACCCACTTTTCAACAGCATCAGGTGTGCGAGGAATTCCTGCGCTGAGATTGATGTTGCCATCTTTTGTAACCAAGATGTCATCTTCAATACGTACGCCGATTCCACGATATTGCGGTGGAACAAACTCATCGTCTGGATGAATATAAATCCCTGGCTCAACAGTGAGAAGCATTCCAACCTCAAGCTTTGCAAGTGTGTAGTTCTCGCGGCGCGCCTGAGCGCAATCATGAACATCAATTCCGAGCATGTGCCCGGTGCTATGTGGCATCCAACGACGATGCAATCCGCTTTCTGGCTTTAACGATTCTTCTGGAGAAACTGGAAGTACGCCTAATTCAGACATTCGATGAGCAACAACCTTCATTGCTGCTTTATGAAAATCTCCAAAGCTCGCTCCGGGTTTAACAGCAGCAATTCCCGCGTTAGATGCTTCGAGAACTATGTTGTATATGTGGAGTTGTTCTTTTGAAAATTTTCCATTGATTGGAAGTGTGCGAGTGATGTCAGCGGTGTAGAAAGCATCTGTTTCAGCACCAGCATCAATCAGAATCAAATCACCTTTCTTTACCTGACCATCATTGCGAATCCAGTGAAGAATGCAAGCGTGTGATCCGGAAGCAACAATCGACGGGTATCCAATGTCATTTCCCTCGACACGGGCGCGACTGAAGAAAGCACCTTCAAGGACTCGTTCGCCCTTAGGTGATTTGATCGCTTCTGGAAATACTTTAATCATGTCATCGAAGCCGCGAGATGTTGTATCAATTGCTTTCTTCATCTCATTGATTTCATACTGATCTTTAATAAGACGCATTTCAGAAAGATGAGTAGCAAATTCCTTATCTTGGATCTTTGTAGTCTTAACAACCTTATCAACTGAAGAATCTTCGCCTCGAACTACAAGAACTTTCTTTTTACCTTTTAGTTGAGCTGGCAAAGTATCGATATGGCGTACATTTATGCCGTAACGCTTCTCAGTTTCCTCTTTTGTCATGCGACGGCCAACCCAAAATTCTCCGTGGCGTGCATTACGGAAGAATTCATCTTGATCACGTGGTGAACGAGGATGAATAAATAGAAGTGCTTCATGTCCGCCCTTTGTAGGCTCAAGCACAAGCACTGAATCAGGGACTGCATCGGATGCACCAATACCCGTCAACCAGGAATATGCGGAATGCGCGCGGAATTGAAAGTCGCTGTCATTTGAACGAACTTTCAAATTTCCGGCAGGAATAACTAGTCGCACTCCCTTGTACGCCTTAGAAAGTTTTGCGCGTCTCTTCTTTGTGAAAGGTACAGACTCGTGTGCGGTTACACCCTCAAGCGGAGAGGGCGCCCAACCCTGTGACATAAAAGTAAGGTGATCAGTTGAAGGTGGAATGTCATGAAGCCGCGTTCCTTTGTTATTGAAAGGAGAATCGCTTTTCGTCGTTACTTTTTTTGTCGCCATGAGGTAAATGCCTTTTCCAGTTTTTTGCATGAAGTGATACTGATTCGTTATCAAGAATAGTACCTTGAGCGTTGATAGAAAAGTGCTTCCACCGAAACCGAAGGCATGCGTAGGATAATCCTCTTCAGCCGGCAAAGGACAGAGGTCTCATGAGCGCAGTAGCACCAGTTGCAATTGGCATCGACATTGGTGCAACAAAGATTGCAGTGGGGTTGATTTCCCCGAGTGGCGCCATAACCCATCGCAAAGAAACTCCAAGTAAAGGGAACTCGAGTGAAGGGCTTGCAACCGACCTCGCTAACCTTATTCGGGAAGTTGTTCATGGTGAAGAAATTTCCTCTGTTGGAATTGGTTCTGCTGGTCCCATTGATGTTCAACGAGGAACAATTAGCCCCGTAAATATTCCGATTTGGCGAGACTTTCCCGTTGTAGAACTTGTTCGAGATATTACAAAAATCAAAAAAGTGAGTCTTCTTGGCGACGTTGTTGCTTTGGTTTACGGGGAATTCAAACTTGGCGCAGCGCGCAATAAGCTCAATATTCTCGGTCTTGTCGTTTCCACCGGCATTGGCGGGGGACTAATTTTGAATGGTGAGGTCTACAACGGTTCAACGTGGAACGGTGGATACATCGGCCACACACTCATAGGCGGATCAGATAAGAAGTGTTTTTGCGGTGGAGTCGGCTGTATCGAAGCAATTGCTAGTGGTCCAAGCATGACAAAGTGGGCGAAAGATAACGGGTTACCAATTTCCAACGATGCAAAATTTGAAGATGTTGCAAAGGCGGCTCTCGAAGGAAACGCTATTGCTATCGAAGCTATTCGTTTAGGTGCGCAGGCGATTGGTATTGCGGCAGCAAATGCTTCTGCTTTTCTAGATTTAGACGCAGTAATACTTGGCGGAGGCGTATCAGAGAGTGGGGAAATATTCTGGAAACCACTTCAAGAGGCGTTCGCGCAAAGCAAAGCACATAATAAATTTTTGAAGGTGCAAGAAATAAGTTCTTGCGATTTAGGTAAGGACGCTGGATTAATTGGGGCAGCACTGCACGGAATGATTTAGGCTTGTTTTTTTCTATTTGCCCACACAGTAAATTGGTGAACTAGAATTCCACCAACTAAAGCCCAAAATGGGGCTGCGATACTAAAGAACTTGATTCCAGAAACAGAGAT
>CAIMSI010000056.1 GCA_903844115.1 uncultured Actinomycetes bacterium | reverse complement strand
CGCAACTGGCGCAGCAGGAGTTAAAGGTGAAACCGGTGCAACAGGCGCAACTGGCGCAGCAGGAGTTAAAGGTGCGTCGGGAGATTCTGGATCTGGTGGTGGCTCTGGTCCGACGGGTCCGACGGGTCCGACGGGTCCTACTGGTCCCGCTGGCGCAGCTGGAGTAGCTGGAGTAGCAGGTCCCGCTGGAGTAGCAGGCGCAGCTGGTTCAAATGGAACTAAAGGTGACACCGGTTTAACCGGATCAACTGGTTCCCAAGGAAATCAAGGTATCCAAGGAAATCAAGGAAACCCAGGTGGAATCGGTTCAAAAGGCGACACCGGAACCAAAGGTGATACAGGCTTAACCGGTTCTCAAGGTGTTCAAGGAGATACCGCAACCACAGAAGTACAGTTTTTGGAGATTTCTCCTTTTAATCTCTCCTCAAACGCGTCCAACAGTTCAGCTTTTGGGAATTTTGCGTCAGGCACTAGTTACGAATTTTCAGCGGTAATTTATGCACAATTTTCATTAGAAGTATTTGATCCGGGGATAGGTGCAGAAGTCGTGTGCCTTCAAGCGTGTTCATTTTTTAAGTCATTAACGATTGGATCATTCGGATCTTTTTCTAAAGGAGTAGCTCTAGCGGATTATCAGCATCGAGGTTCATTCACAATTCAAGGCGTATTTACAACCAGCAACTCATCGGCAAAACTTCAAGTTAATGTCTTTGATGTCATGGGAACCTCTGGCACCTACCCCATGGTTTTAAGTGGCAATTTTCTAATACACAAAGTTGGAACATTAATCCGTTAACTCGGGTCAGTGATGCTAAAAATTGGAGCGGGTGACCGGGATCGAACCGGCACAACCAGCTTGGAAGGCTGGAGTTCTACCATTGAACTACACCCGCATTTAAGCGTCTAATAATTGGAACGGGGACCTCTTAACGGGGTTCCTGCTCCAATGGCATAAGGTACCGGTTCTGGTTAGGAGAAGGTAATTTCATACCTTAGACTCCTGCCTTACGCCGCCGGGGCGTAGCGTAGTGGCTAGCGCGCCTGCTTTGGGAGCAGGAGACCGCGAGTTCGAATCTCGCCGCCCCGACCAGTAATAACAATATTTATCATGTAATCGTTATGCCCCTCGAAGGAGAGCCGTGAAGAGCGCCGTAGAAAAACTCAACGAAACCCGCGTAAAGATTTCTATTGAAGTTACCTTCGACGAGATGGCGCCGTTTCTTACTGAAGCATATGAATCCGTAAGTAAGCGAGTAAACATTCCTGGTTTCCGTAAGGGCAAGGTTCCTCAATCCATGATCGATCAACGCGTCGGTCGCGCGGTTGTATTGGACGAGGCAATCAATGCTGCTATTCCTACTTTCTATACTCAGGCAGCTCGCGAAGCAAAGGTTTCACCTATCGGTCGGCCTGAAGTTGATATTAAGGAACTCAAGGACAAGGTTTCGATTTCTTTCGAGGTTGAAGTTGATATCCGCCCAGAAATTGAACTCCCAGACTTTTCCAAAATTACGCTGACTGTTGACGATGTTGAAGTGACGGATGCTGAAATTGACGAGCAGTTGACTGCACTACGCGCTCGCTTTGGCACACTTACCTCAGTTGAAAAAGCTGTTGAGACCGGTGATTTCGTTTCAATCGATTTGGTTGCCAAGGTTGACGGCGAAGAAATCGATGGCGGATCTGTAAACGATGTTTCATACGAAGTTGGTTCAAACCGGATGGTTGATGGACTCGATGATGCACTTCAAGGATTGAAGGAAGGCGAGAGCAAGCGTTTTACTGCTGGACTCGTTGGAATGGCTGAAGGACAGACTGGTGATATCGATGTAACAGTGAAGGCTGTTAAGCGCCGCGATCTTCCAGATGCTGATGACGCATTCGCAAAACTTGGATCTGAATTTGAAACTATTGCTGAACTTAAGGCAGATATTTCGACTCGCTTGCAACGGATCAAGGAGATGGAGCAAGGCTCATCTGCTCGCGACTTGCTGGTTGAAAAGTTGATGACCGAGGTCAAGGTTCCTGTTCCTACGAATTTGATTGAAAAGGAAGTTCATTCACACCTTGAAGGGGAGGGTCGTCTTGAAGACGAAGCTCACCGTGCAGAAGTAACTGAATCGACAACTAAGTCATTTACTCAAGAAATCATCTTCGACACGATCGTTGATGCAGAGCAAGTCTCTGTAAATGAAGCAGAACTCACGGAATATCTATTCCGCGCGTCACAGCGTTATGGAATGTCACCAGATCAATTCATCAAGGAAGTTACGGATGCTGGTCAGGTGAACACCATGATTTCTGAGGTCGCTCGCGCGAAGGCGCTTGCCGGAGTCCTTAGTCGAGTGAAGGTTGTTTCTAAATCCGGAAAAGCTGTGGACTTGGAAGCTCTCCGCCCGCAAGTGACCGCCGACTCATCCGCTGAATAACACTTCTCTTAGGGCGAACAGCCTGAGCCTGATTTCTCCTTTATTAGGGAAGCATTCCTGCCCAAAGATTGTTAAGGTCAATACATAGGAATTCAAAAGCAAGTACGTCCTTCAGGAGGAACAGTGGAAGAGATTACCTCGCGTTCAGCGAGTCAAGGCATGGGTGGCTTGGATGACCAGGTTTACCAACGCCTTCTAAAAGAACGCATTATTTTCATGACGGGCCAAGTTGAAGATGGCATGGCTAACGCGATCTCTGCACAGATGTTGTTACTTGCTGCCGAAGATCCAAATAAAGATATTTTCCTTTACATCAACTCACCAGGTGGGTCTGTGTCGGCGGGTATGGCGATTTATGACACGATGCAATACATCAAGAATGATGTTGCAACAGTGACCATGGGTCTTGCTGCTTCGATGGGTCAATTCCTTCTTACCGCTGGCGCTGCAGGCAAGCGTTACGCACTTCCAAACGCTCGTATCTTGATGCACCAACCACTAGGTGGCATTGGTGGTACAGCAACGGAAATTCGTATTCAGGCAGAACAGATGGCGTTCACAAAGCGTCGTATGGCAGAACTTATTGCACTTCACTCAGGTCAGAGCGTTGAAACAATAACCTCAGATTCTGATCGCGACCGTTGGTTTGATGCTGAAGAAGCAAAGAAATACGGCCTCGTTGATCACGTTGTGAAATCAGCATCACAAGTAACAGGAAGCGGTGGCGCAGCATGAACAATCACATAAACGATATTTCTGCTCGTTACGTTCTCCCAACAATTGAAGAGAAGACCGCTTACGGTTTTAAACGTCTTGATCCGTATACAAAGCTTTTCGAAGAGCGCATTATTTTCTTGGGCCAACCAATTGATGACACCGTTGCAAATGACGTAATGGCGCAACTGCTGACTCTTGAATCTATGGATCCAGACCGCGACATCATGATGTACATCAACTCTCCTGGTGGATCATTTACTGCGCTGACAGCAATTTATGACACGATGCAATTTGTTCGCCCAGATGTGATGACAATCTGTCTTGGACAGGCTGCATCTGCTGCTGCGATCTTGCTTGCTGGTGGAGCCAAGGGAAAGCGTTTTGCTCTTGAGCATGCTCGAATTTTGATTCATCAACCTTCATCTGAAGGTGGCGGCCAAGGTTCAGATATTGAAATCCAAGCTCGTGAGATTATGCGTATGCGCGCACTTCTTGAAGAGATGCTTGTAAAGCACTCAACGAAGTCGGCTGAAGAAATCGCTAAGGATATTGAACGAGACAAGATTCTCACTGCAGCCGATGCTGTGGAATATGGCCTCATCGATCAGGTTCTTGCTTCACGTAAGGCAGTTAAGTAATTCACCTATAAGCGAACAAGAGTTACGCACAAATGCCCCGCCAGAGATGGTGGGGCTTTGTATTGTTGCGACATGAATACACGCATCGGAGAATCAAGTGATCTCTTGAAGTGTTCTTTCTGCGGAAAGACACAAAAGCAAGTCAAGAAGCTTATTGCTGGTCCTGGTGTTTACATTTGCGATGAATGTATCGAGCTTTGTAATGAAATCATTATTGAAGAGCTTTCCGAGACAAGTTCCCTTGGACTGACTGAACTTCCAAAACCACAAGAGATCTCAGATTTCTTAGATCAATTCGTGGTTGGACAAGAGCGAGCAAAACGCTCCTTGGCTGTGGCTGTTTACAACCATTACAAGCGTGTGCAATCTGGGGACTCCAAGCGCGAGGATTCTGTTGAATTAGCAAAGTCCAACATTCTTATTCTTGGACCAACAGGTTGCGGTAAAACTCTTCTTGCTCAAACCTTGGCTCGCATGCTCAATGTTCCTTTTGCTATTGCTGATGCGACCGCACTTACTGAAGCTGGATATGTCGGTGAAGATGTTGAAAATATTCTTTTAAAACTTTTGCAAGCCGCCGACTTTGATGTGAAGAAAGCTGAAACCGGAATTATTTATATCGATGAAATTGATAAGGTTGCTCGCAAAGCTGAAAACCCATCGATTACTCGTGACGTTTCTGGTGAAGGTGTACAGCAAGCGCTTCTGAAAATTCTTGAAGGTACAACTGCTTCTGTTCCGCCTCAAGGTGGACGCAAGCATCCGCATCAAGAATTTATTCAGCTCGATACAACTAACATTCTGTTTATCGTTGGCGGGGCATTCTCTGGGCTAGAAAAAATCATTGAAAGCCGCAAGGGTAAAGCTGGCGTTGGATTTAATGCGAAACTTCAATCGGTTGAAGAGATGAATAAGATTGATATTTTTGGCGACGTTATGCCTGAAGATCTTTTGAAGTTCGGAATGATTCCTGAATTTATTGGTCGCCTTCCTATTCTGACTAGTGTCGAGAATCTTGATCGCTCAGCCCTTATGCAAATACTTACAGAGCCAAAGAATGCTTTGGTAAAGCAGTATGAACGCCTATTTGATCTTGATGGAGTAGAACTCGAAGTTACTCCCGAAGCACTTGAAGTTGTTGCAGATTTGGCAATCAAACGCGGTACTGGTGCTCGCGGACTTCGCGCAATCATGGAAGACACTCTCTTGACGGTCATGTATGAAGTTCCATCCCGCAAGGATGTGGAACGGGTCGTGATTACTCCTGCGGTAGTGAATAAAGAGGCTGAACCTCAATATGTTCCTCGCGCAATCGGTTCTAAGCGCGCAAGTAAGCCAAAGACCGCTGATGGCGACGAGGCGGAGAGCGCTTAACTTTTAATCTAGACTCCTCCATTATGAACGAACGCCCGGAATTAGCTGCAGCCTTTACGCCTGCCGACATCGAGGGTGTTCTCTACAAAAAGTGGATTGATGCCGGTTATTTCAAGGCCGATGCAAAATCAAGTAAGCCACCTTTCACGATTGTTATCCCGCCGCCAAATGTCACAGGTAGCCTTCACATAGGTCACGCACTGGATCACACACTTCAAGATATTTTGATTCGCATGAAGCGAATGAAGGGTTTTGAAGCTCTGTGGCTTCCTGGAATGGATCACGCAGGAATTGCAACTCAAAATGTTGTTGAGAAGCAACTTGCAGCACAGGGACTTTCACGTCATGACCTTGGTCGCGAAGATTTTGTTAAAAAAGTTTGGGACTGGAAGGCGGAATCTGGCGGAGCAATCCTTGATCAGATGAAGCGCCTCGGTGATTCCGTTGACTGGAGCCGCGAAGCATTCACCATGGATGCAAATCTTTCTCATGCAGTGCTTGAAATCTTTAAGAGACTCTACGACCAAGATCTGATTTATCGCGCCGAACGAATCATCAACTGGTGCCCACGCTGTCTTACCGCACTTTCTGATATCGAAGTTGATCACAAAGAAATTGAAGGCGAGTTTGTTCAAATTACTTATGGAGATGTCGGTGAAAACCAAATAAGTATTGCTACTACTCGCCCAGAAACAATGCTTGGTGATGGCGCTGTTGCTGTCAATCCAAACGATGAACGCTACAAAGATATGGTTGGAAAGTTCGTACAGCTTCCATATGTAAATCGAATGATTCCCATCATTGCTGATGAATTAGTAGATCCAGAATTCGGAACTGGCGCTGTCAAAGTCACAGCTGCTCATGATCCAAATGACTTTGAAATGGCGATGCGTCACAACGTTCCGATGGTGATTATCATGAACGAGAACGCTGTTATGGCGGGAACCAATACACAATTTGATGGAATGGATCGCTTTGATGCGCGCCGTGCAGTTGTAGATCAGCTTCGCAAAGATGGTCGCATTGGTTGGGAAAAGCGACCATACCTACACTCGGTCGGACATTGTTCACGCTGTGAAACAGTTGTTGAGCCACGCTTATCAAAACAATGGTTCGTCAAAGTAGCGCCATTAGCTAAAGCAGCAGGAGATGCTGTTCGCGATGGTCGCGTGAAAATTGAACCTGAAGAACTTGCACCACGTTATTTTGACTGGATCGACAATATGCATGACTGGTGTATTTCACGCCAACTCTGGTGGGGACATCGCATTCCTGTTTATTACGGGCCAAATGGTGAAGTTGTTGTTTGTGGTCCGAATGACACACCGCCTGCAGGTTACGAACAAGATCCAGATGTTCTAGATACTTGGTTTTCATCGGCGCTGTGGCCATTCTCAACTCTTGGCTGGCCTGCGAAAACAGATGATCTTGCTAAGTTTTATCCAACAAGTGTCTTGGTAACTGGTTACGACATTCTTTTCTTCTGGGTTGCCAGAATGATGATGTGGGGACTTTTCGCGATGGATGGCGTTCAACCATTCCACACAATCGCACTTCACGGTCTGGTTCGCGATAAATTCGGCAAGAAGATGTCCAAGTCAAAGGGCAACGTTGTTGATCCCATTGAATTTATGGATAAGTACGGCTCAGATGCTTTGCGCTTCACATTGGCACGCGGTGCTAATCCTGGATCCGACCAAGCCCTCGCTGAGGAATGGATTGCTGGAGCTCGAAACTTTGCAACGAAACTATGGAATGCAACTCGATTCGCAAAGATGAATGGCGCAACAACAGTAGGAGATTTGCCCGCATTCGAATCTTTGGACGATATCAACAAGTGGATTTTGACGCGTTTGGATGAAACCGTTACCGATGTCGATCAACTGCTCGAGAAGTTTGAGTTCGCAAAAGCTTGTGAGCTGATTTATCACTTTGCTTGGGATGATCTCTGTGACTGGTATCTAGAGCTAACAAAATCTTCATTTGCCAAGGGTGGAACTGCTGCGAGCGATACTCAACGCATCCTCGGTCATGTACTTGATCAACTTTTGCGATTGATGCATCCAATTATGCCGTTTATTACTGAAGAACTTTGGTGCAATCTCACGGGGCAGGAAACACTCGTAACAAGTGAATGGCCCAAGTTTGCGCCAGCGCAACGTGATGCCGCTTCAATTTCATCGGTTGCAAAAGTTCAGGACATCATCACCGAAATTCGTCGATTCCGTAACGATCAGGGAATTAAGCCATCAGCTCGAGTGATTGCTCGTTTTGTTGGAATGAATGAAGCCGGACTTGTTTCATATGAAGATGCAATTCGTTTTATTGTCCGCTGCGATAGCGCGGAAGGTAATTTCACATCTAAAGTTGAAGTTGCAGGAATCACTGTGGAGTTTGATCTTTCCGGAGCGATTGACGTGAAAGCTGAACGTGCTCGTCTTACCAAAGATTTAGCCGCTGCTGAAAAAGATCGCAATACCGCGAAGGTAAAAATCGAAAACGAAGGCTTCATGGCAAAAGCACCAATGGAAGTTGTCCAAGAAATTCGCCAACGCCTTGCTGATACAACAGCTGATATCGAAAGAATTACTTCGGCTCTAGCTGCACTCCCAGCAGAATAAATATGAGCACAGCAGAAGATCTCGAAGCTCTTGAATTGATATACCAGGCGCTCCTTAAGCGTTGGCCCGAAACTCGATTAGAGCCATCACTGGATCGAATCGCTGCACTTTGCGATGCGCTAGGAAGTCCAGAACGTACATATCCCGCGGTTCACATTGCAGGAACAAATGGAAAAACAACAACAACTCGAATGATTGATGCACTTTTTTCTGAATTGGGATACCGAACGGGTCGCTTCACTAGCCCACATCTTGAAAGTTTTTTGGAGAGAATTTCACTAAAAAATGAGCCAATCTCCGCTGCGGGAATGATTGCGACGTATAACGATATTGCTCTTTACTTAGATTTAATTGATAGCCGCCAGCCACATCCAATTTCATTTTTTGAAGCGATGACCGCACTTGCCTTCGTTGCATTCGCAGAATTTCCAGTAGATGTTGCAGTTATTGAAGCAGGCATGGGAGGGGCATGGGATGCAACAAATGTAATTCCAAGCCAGGTGTCAGTCATTACTCCAATAGGGCTAGATCACACTGAATATCTTGGCGATACCCTGGAAGAGATTGCAGCAACCAAAGCAGGAATCATCAAACCTGAGTCACATGTTGTATTGGCCGCGCAACCTGTGGAAGTTGCAAAAGTATTAACTGCAAAGGTTCTTGAAAAGTCAGCAATCCCTTATCGCGAAGGGATCGAATTCTCGGTTGCAAAGCGCGATATTGCCGTTGGTGGACAACTGGTTGCGATAAATGGAATTCATGGCATCTATACAGATATTTTCATTCCTCTTTACGGTGCGCATCAAGCATCTAATGCCGCACTCGCTCTTGCCGCAGTAGAAGCATTTGCCGGGGTCCAATTGGATGAAGAGCTTGTTCGGAGCGCATTTGCAAACGTGACTTCTCCGGGGCGTTGTGAAATTTTGTACCGAGATCCAACCGTCATTGTCGATGCCGCCCATAATCCACACGGAGCTCATGCGCTTGCAACGACTCTTTCAACCGAGTTCGATTTTGAATCCATTTTTGGAGTTTTAGCGATTCTGGGGGAGAAGGACGTGCACGGGGTGCTTCTCGAACTCGAACCGATTATTGATCGCCTCGTTGTCACACAAAATAGTTCTGATCGCGCTCTTCCAGTAGATCTACTTTATGCAGAAGCCATCAAAGTATTCGGTGCAGATCGCGTTTATAAAGAAGTAGACCTTCGCACAGCAATTACAACCGCTATTGAACAATGCACACTAATAAATCAGACAAGTGATGGCGTCTCTTCAGTTGTTGTAACTGGTTCAGTTGTTACCGCTGGGGAAAGCCGCGGAATACTTCGAAAGATTGCAGAATCGCGAACATGAGAATCCTTGGCGCTTCTGTAATTACGATGGAAGCATTTGTTATGGGTTTTGCACTTTTACTAGCTATGGATAATCACGGTGTACTTGCATTGACAATAGGTGGTCTCATTGCGCTGTTATGCATTTTGACCGCTGGATTAATGAAAAAGCGTATTGGTTGGATTGTTGGGAGTTTCTTACAGGTGGGATTAATCGTCTACGGGGTTGTTGTACCAATCATGTATTTCCTTGGTGCGCTTTTTGCAATTCTGTGGATTATTGCCTTTTTCCTTGGCCGGAAAGGCGAGGCTATTCGTGCCCAGCTCATGGCTGAACGGGACCAGAACCCCTCGATTTAAGGGAATGCCTCAGAGCCAATAGAATGCCGTCGTGACTACACAGCAGCAAGAGAGAACATTGGTTCTCGTAAAGCCAGATGGCGTTCGACGTTCACTCGTCGGAGAAGTCATCGCGCGCATTGAGCGTAAAGGATATGTTGTGACATCTATCAAGATGGTTCAACCTGATCGCGCAACTCTTGCAAAACATTATGCAGAACATGAAGGTAAGCCGTTTTATGAACCACTTCTTGAATTCATGCTCTCTGGTCCTGTTGTAGCAATTATTGCTGAAGGAAATCGGGTCATTGAAGGATTCCGTAAGTTGGCTGGAACAACTGATCCAACAACTGCAGAACCCGGCACCATCCGCGGAGACCTTGCGCGAGATCAAGGCACAAAAGTTGTACAAAATATTGTGCACGGTTCGGATTCAGTTGAATCTGCAAATCGCGAAATTAGTATTTGGTTTGGTGAGGTAAAGTGAAAATTAGGAAGAGGAAAGATATGTCTGAGAAGAGCCCATCCCGTATGAATTTCATCGGGCGTGACATGGCTGTAGATTTAGGAACAGCAAACACGCTTGTTTATGTACGCGGTCGCGGCATTGTTCTCAACGAGCCTTCTGTTGTTGCAGTGAATCAAGATACCGGAGCCATCCTCGCAGTTGGAATTGAAGCAAAGCGAATGATCGGCCGTACCCCTGGAAACATTGTTGCGATTCGTCCTTTGAAAGATGGCGTTATCGCCGACTTTGATACAACAGAGCGCATGCTTCGTTACTTCATCCAAAAGGTCCACAAGCGCCGCTACTTAGCAAAACCAAGAATTGTTGTTTGCGTTCCATCAGGCATCACCGGTGTTGAACAGCGTGCTGTGAAAGATGCGGGTTACGCAGCTGGAGCTCGCAAGGTTTACATTATTGAAGAGCCTATGGCTGCAGCGATCGGCGCAGGACTTCCAATTCACGAACCAACTGGCAACATGGTTGTTGATATCGGTGGCGGAACGACTGAAGTCGCAGTTATTTCATTGGGTGGAATTGTTACAGCTTTGTCTATTCGTGTAGGCGGAGATGAACTCGACCAGGCAATTATTGACTGGGTAAAGCGCGAATATTCACTTCTATTAGGTGAACGTACCGCTGAAGAAATCAAGATGGCGATTGGCTCGGCTTACAAGCTTCCAAATGAACCTGATGCTGAAATTCGTGGACGTGACCTTGCAACGGGTCTGCCAAAGACAATTCTTGTCTCTGCTGAAGATATTCGTAAAGCTCTTGAAGAGCCGGTAAACCAGATTGTTAACGCTGTGAAAAGCACTCTTGATAAGACTCCTCCTGAACTCGCTAGCGATCTCATGGATCGCGGGATTGTTCTTACTGGTGGAGGTGCACTACTTCGTGGACTTGATGAGCGACTACGCCATGAAACTGGAATGCCAGTTCACATTTGCGAGCGTCCTCTCAATGCTGTGGCTGAAGGTTCAGGCAAGTGTATTGAGGAGTTCGAGGCACTTGAGAAGGTTTTGATTTCAGAACCTCGTCGCTAATACCCGAAATATTCTTTTTATGTAAGCAGTGACGTAGCAAGGAGATCCATATGGCGGGTGGTGGGAACAATCGTTCCAGACTCTTGCTCGTGATTCTCTTAGTTTCATCACTCTTTCTTATCACCCTTGATCTTCGTGGGGTTGGAATAACTTCAGGGTCTCGCAATATCACTCAAACCGTTCTCTCTCCAATTCAAAAAGCAGCATCAGACATATTTGCACCAGTCGGTCGATTTATGAGCGATGTAAAGAACTTTGGAAAAACAAAAGCAGAAATTACCGACTTAAAATTAGCTAATGCAAAATTGAAGAAACAAGCCGCTTTTTCTTCAGATACCCAAGGCCAGCTCAATCAATTGAAGAACGTATTAGATCTCGCCGCCCGTGGCGGATACAAAGTTGTCTCTGCTCGCGTAATTGGTAGAGGATCAGCTTCAACTTTTAGTCAGACCATCACTCTTGATGCCGGAAGCAATAGTGGCATCACTAGGAATATGACAGTGATTTCAGAAAATGGTCTCGTAGGAGTTGTGAAGGATGTAACAATTAATTCTGCAATCGTTCTACTTATGAGTGACCCAACTTTCAAAATTGGGGTGCGTGTTGCACGTTCTCAAAGTATTGGTGTTCTTATGGGCGAAGGAACGGGTTCCTACACAATCGAACTTCTTGACCCCTCAGGTTCGCTCAAAGTCGGAGACTCACTCATTTCCATTGGCAGTGACAATAATCGGCCGTACATCCCAGGTGTACCCGTTGGTGTTGTAACAAAGGTTGATCACACGACGACTTCTCTGACTCAACGCGCAACAGTTAACTCCTATTCAAACTTGAATGATCTTGGAGTCGTATCAGTTGTCCTGGTTGCGCCAACAACAGCGCCAAGTAAGCCCATCAATCCAACTCCTCGCCCAACTGTGACTGTTTTTATTACTCCAACCCCAACAGCAACTCCAGTTACAAGTGGAACTCCAATGCCAGTCCCTACTCCCACCACTAGCCCAAGCAAGGTAAAGAAGTGAGTCCTAGTCGACTCGGGATAAGCACTGCTTTCCTATTCTTTGTATTTGT
>CAIMSI010000055.1 GCA_903844115.1 uncultured Actinomycetes bacterium | reverse complement strand
TGTGCCGTGCGAAGAGTTGTCGTATCGAGCTCTGCGAGAACACTTCCAGCAGAAACATGTTGGCCGACTTTTACATTCAAACTCTTGAGCGTTCCTGCTACAAGTGGTGCTAATCCAATATCACCGGGGCTAATAACTTTGCCCGATGCAGAAACAGTTGCCTGCACATCCCCGCGAGAGACTGTGGTTGTCTGCAGAGTTACGGCTGCTGCCTTTGGATGAAGTGAGCTGTAACCCCAAAAACCTCCCCCGATAATGGCTAGAACAAGTGCGGAATTAATGACCAAAATACGGGTAGGAACTTTTCGCATGAATGAAAGGTACGGGGCTGTGTATATAAAAGTCAGTCCTTTTGCTGAATTCTTCCTGTGACTTACTTAGGTGACCAGGCCACATCCCCGTGACGATCAATGACCCAGCAGTTATAGGCCTCTAATTCAGGTTTCAGAAAGAGATACGCCCCTTCGCGGCCAGCAACCACCATCGCTGTTGCCAACGCGTCAGCCAGCCCGCCATCTGGACCATAAACCGTTGCAGATCTCGCACCTAATGCAATCAACCCAGTATGGGGGTCTCGAATATGTGCACCACGTTCATACGTGCCCGATGTTGCAATCGCGCCATCCATGATGTCAAAAACTTTGACAACAGTGTGTGCTTCTTCGGGATGGCGAATTCCGATATTCCATGGAAGTCCGTTTTCTAAACCACCAGCCAAAGATAAATCACCTGCGCAATTGATTTGGATATTTTCTGCGCCATGCTTTTTCAAAATGGCAATCCCTTTATCTGCTGCCCATCCTTTTACATACCCGGAAGGATCAAATCCACCTTCAACGCACCATGGGTCAAAAAAACCATCACTTACTACTTTTGCATACTCGCAAAGTGCCCATACCTCTTGCACATCAGCATGAGCGTCAACTAAATTTAATTTCCCGCCACGCAACCGTGAGACTTCAGATTCTGGCTTATATGTACTGAAAACCTCATCAACAAAATAGAAATACTGACGACATTCTTCAATACCTTGGTTTAACTCATCTTCCCCAACAATTGTGGATGCAACATCGATGAAAATTATTGTTCCCCATGTTGCAATCTCTGCCCGGAGCCGAGCCCGTTCCATTATTACATTCCGGCCTTTGCAAGAGCTGTAACGAGTGAATCATAAAAACCTTGCGAGGTATATGAAGCACCACCAACGCCTTGAATATTAGAAGATTGGGCTTTCATTGTTTCCTCAATCAACCATGGAATAGCTTGACTGTTGATTTGTTGATCGCGGCCAGAACTTCTTGGGTAAACAGGAACTGATACGTTTGTAATTTTTCCATTAGAAATAGTTACTTGAACTTGGACCGGACCAAATTGAGTATTTACAGAATCACCCATAAATGTTCCAGATGCACCTACGGTTGCAGCTTTTGTCGCAGCAGGCTTTGCTTTCTTAGTTGCAGCGGGTTTGGCAGCGGGTTTGGCAGCAGGTGTGGCGGCAGTGGTGGGTGTGGCAGGAGCAGGGGCCTGAGTTGCAGGGGCCTGAGTTGCAGGGGCTTGCGTTGCAGGAGCTGGCGTTGCAGGAGCTGGCGTCGATGGCGCCGAACTCTGCTTTTGAATGCCACCAGCAACACCAGTGCTAGTTCCAAATTGAGGAGGAGTGATTGAAAGTACCGCTCCTAATCCACCGACTGTTCCGCCAGCGATTAACAGTGCGCGCTTCATCTCTTCTCCTTCTTATTATTCTGCTTAAACATTATGGAACTCGAATGCTTCATCGTGAATACGATCTTTTGGAATACCGCACGAAACCGCAGCCTCGTGAACAGCATCCACCAGCGGCTTAGGCCCACACACATATACGTCAGAATCGCGAAATGCCGGGACAAACTTCATGATGTATTTAGCAGTCATTGGGTGAATCTTGCGAGAACCCACCAAGTAATGCACGCGTGCACCTCGAGCATCAGCTAGTGCATCCAATTCTTTGCGCAAAACTAAATCTTCATCACGAGATGCGCGGAAAATTACATCCACTGCCTTTGTTGGATCCAGTTCTTCCATCAACGCACGCAATGGAGTTATACCCACTCCGCCGCCAATTAAAACAACATGTCCGCGCGTCGAGGCTTTCGCTACGAAGGTTCCGTAAGGGCCTTCGAAAAATACACGTGTACCCGGTTTGAGATTGCGAACATCCTTGGAATGATCGCCAAGGTCTTTAATCGTCACGCGCATGTAGTTGGCAGTAGGCGCGGCAGAAAGTGAATAAGGATGCGCCATCCACCAATGCCCGGTGGTCATAAAGCGCCACGAGAAGAATTGGCCACCCTGTGCGTTCAGTTTCTCTAAACCTCGGCCATGCATAATTACAGAGACAACTCCAGGTCCTTCAACAACAACCTGTTCGATACGTAAATTATGTATTAAAGAGCGGAAGGTAGGAATCGCAATACGCCAAATAACAATCGCAGCCCCAGCTCCAATGTAAAGAAATTCCCAATAAAACTTATTGAGCGGATGTCCAATAAACATTGGGCCCGTTAAAACTTGGTGCATAAAGGATAAAGCGATTGCTAAATATGTATAAAGGTGAATCGTCCACCATGTCTCATATGACATCTTGGCGCGCGCCTTCTTGTACGAAGTAACGCCGGCCATAGCAAAGAATATAAAAGCAACAAATGCAGGAAGCATCCATGGGTACCTGCGAATCATGCGCCAGAGCTCAACACCTAATTTGATGCGATCATTACCGGCATATCCCAGAAGTACCAAGAGCACGTGGATCGTCACCAAATACATTGACCACGGACCAAGCTTGCGATGCCAAATAACTAAACGATCATGTCCAACAGAACGCTCGACCCACGAGATACGCGAAACAAGAACTAAACCAACGATGGCAAAGAAAGATCCCAGCAGCGCGCCAATGCGACTCAGGGAGGTGATGATGGAATAAACCGTGGACCAATCTGAAATCCGTGTCGTTTCGATATACAACGCAGCGGTTAAGCCCACTCCAACACCGAGCACAATGGCGGCCCAATCGGCGTTGTAACGCTTTCCCAATGACATGCGCTTATCGAACCTTTCATACCTGTGAGGTTAGTGAGAACTACCCGGACGGTAGGTCTGAATCATCCCACGAAGGTGTTACTTGAGAAGGCCTTTATAGAGCTGCGCATGCTTATCTAGCATTGCTGGCACTCCAAATTCGATAGCGGCTCGAGATGCAGCCGCTTTCCCGTAAGAAGATCGCAAATCCGATGATTCAATCAAGCTAGTAAGAGCTCCGACTAAAGCATCGCGATCTTTAGGAACAACTAATCCCGTTTTCCCTGATTCGATTACTTCGCTATTTGATCCCACATCTGTACACACAACTGGAACCCCAGCAAATTGCGCTTCAATTAACGCCACCGGCATTCCTTCGTTATCGGAAGTCGATAACGCAATATCAACTCCGCTCCAAAAAGTAGAGGCATCGGCCCAACCAATAACTGAAACATTTGATGGCGCAGCCGCACGCACCGCATCCAACATATCTCCACCGCCTGCCACAACAAATGAAACCGATGGTATTGCCTTTGCCACTTCAATCAGCAACATCGGATTCTTTACCGAGGTCACGCGCGCCATCCATCCCACCAATACGCGTTCATCAGTTATACCTAAAGCCTTACGCGCGATAGAGCGTTCTACGCGAGGCAACGCATCTACACCAGGTGCAATAGAAACCCACTTACCGGAAATCCCGACACCAGCAGCGCGCAGCTCAACACCAACTTTTTTGCCAACAGAAACCAATACATCCGTACGGCCAGCCAAAAATTGCTCGGCCAAAGTTATGAGATTCTTT
>CAIMSI010000054.1 GCA_903844115.1 uncultured Actinomycetes bacterium | reverse complement strand
TGGGGGTGCTCGCAGGTCTAGCAGTACCACGCCTCTCTGGTGGCGGCTACTCAAACCCCAACAGCGATTCAGCTAAAGTTTTTAAATATCTAACTGACACCTTCCACGTAAAAGATCCAGCAGTCATTCTTGAGGTGAAATCTTCAACATCAATTAATGATCCTGCCGTTATCGCAGCTGCAACTTCTCTTGAAAAATCGGTTGCTGCGGAGAAAGGTGTCGCTAAGACTCTTTCTTATTGGAGTGCCGGTGGCGCTTCTACGCTTGCCAGCAAAGATCAAAATGGGGCTTACCTCTTCGTCTATTCCACAGAAAAAGACCCAGTAAATGCAAAGCCTCTCGGCAAGTTAATGGCAGCAAAATATGACGGAACATTCCAAGGCCTTCGCGTATACGTCAATGGTTTTGCAACATTCAACTCAGCACTTTCTGACAAAATTTCCAAAGATCTTGCTGTTGCTGAAGGAATCTCAATTCCTCTTATATTTGTACTGCTCCTATTTGTCTTTGGTGGCCTAATTGCCAGTGCAACACCTCTGATTGTTGGAGTAAGCGCCATTATTGGAGCTCTTGCAATCATTTATCTCATTTCACTTGCAACAGGTGTAAGCATCTTTGCTCTCAATCTCATTACCGGTATGGGCCTTGGCCTTGGTATCGACTACGCCTTGCTTATGGTTAATCGATTCCGGGAAGAGATACACCACGGCGCAGATGTTGAAACTGCAATTGTTAACACAGTACGGACAGCAGGAAAGACAGTCTTTTACTCTGGCCTAACTGTCATCATCACATTGGCTTCGCTCACTTTCTTCCCACTAATGTTTCTTAAGTCATTTGGCTATGCCGGTATGGCTGTTGTAGCGACAGCTATCGCTGCGGCCCTTGTTCCATTTCCAGCAATCCTTGCTCTCATCGGACATCGCATTGATAAATTCGTAGTTCGTAAAAGCGCTATAACTCCGAAATCTGATGGACGCTGGGCCCAAACTGCGCGCTTTGTCATGCGTCGTCCAGTTGCAGTCGTTGTACTTTGCTTAACTGTTTTAGCAATCATTGCCTCCCCTGTTCGAAATATCGTTTTCTCGCAAGCTGATGCGCGCGTTATGCCTGCTTCCTCACCAATTGCAATAGCTAATGCAATGGCGACAGCAGACTTTCCTGGACAAGAGGGAAATCCCATTGAATTCATAATTCCAAATGGCGTCTCTATTGGATCTGATCTCGCTGCATACGAAGCTAAAATTGCAACTATTGAAGGAATCGTTCGCGTCGGACCAGAACAAGTTGTAGGAAACATAGTTCGCTTCACTGCGGTTCATTCCATGAACCCACGCACAAATGAAGCTGAAGCGCTCATCAAAAAGATTCGCGCAATTCAAGCACCGAATGGAACCCTTGTCGGCGGCGTGGCTGCTGATTACACGGATACCCAGAGCGGAATCGCAAAGACACTTCCTTGGGCTCTGGGATGGATTGCTCTCGGAGTACTTGTACTTCTCTTCCTATTCACTGGTTCAATTATCTTGCCAATCAAGGCAGTAATTCTTAACGTGATTTCACTTGCTGCAATGATGGGTGCACTTACCTGGATCTTCATTGATGGACATTTGACGTGGTTGGTCGGTTCATTTACGAATACTCACACGATTGATACCTCCATGATTATTTTGATCTCTGTTGTTACTTTCGGGCTTTCCATGGACTACGAACTCTTCTTGCTATCCCGAATTAAGGAAGAGCACGAATTGGGAATGAATAATGAAGATGCAGTAGCAACCGGATTGCAGCGTTCAGCGCGTATCATCAGTGCCGCAGCAGTACTTCTTGCGATTGCATTCGCTGCCTTTATTACGAGTGGCGTGACAAATATCAAAACTCTTGGCTTCGGCGTTGCCTTTGCCGTTATTTTGGACGCCACAGTTATTAGAGCTCTTCTTGTCCCTGCACTAATGCGCCTCTTTGGTGAACGTAACTGGTGGGCTCCCCGCTGGATGAAGCGGTTCGTAATCAATCACTAATCCTTTAGGCTTGGCCTATGGATTTAATCGTCACGCTGCAGTGCCAGGACAAACCTGGGATTGTGCATGCCATGACAACTTCGATTCTTGCGTGCGGTGGAAACATCATTGAAAATCAGCAATTCACGGATTCTGTAACAAAGGAATTTGTGATGCGCACCCGCTTTAAAACCGAACAGACTATTAGTGAAGCAGGCATGGTCCTGGGTGCTGGTCTTGGGCAATTCAATCCCAAGCTCACTCTTCGCCCCGTTCACCAGAAGAAACGTGCACTGATTTTGGTAACTTCAGAAAGCCACTGCCTACGAGATCTTCTT
>CAIMSI010000053.1 GCA_903844115.1 uncultured Actinomycetes bacterium | reverse complement strand
AGAAAAGGCGCAGGGGCTTCTTCGACAAGTTTCTGATGTCGACGCTGCAATGAGCAATCGCGCGTGCTAACAACGACGGCGTTTCCATGAGAATCTACTAAGACTTGTGTTTCAACGTGCCGTGGCTTGTCTAGATATCTCTCAACAAAACATTCTCCACGACCGAATCCAGTGATCGCTTCTCTCACCGCGGAGGCAAATAGTTCAGGGATATCTTCACGTTTATATGCGACTTTGAGTCCTCGTCCACCGCCACCATGCGCTGCCTTAATTGCAACGGGTAAGCCGTGTTCATCTGCGAAGGCCATGATTTCCTCGGCTGTGTCGACAGGATCAATAGTTCCAGCAACAAGTGGAGCGCCAACTTCGGCAGCAATTTTACGTGCCGAAACTTTGTCACCTAAAGCTCTAATGGCTGCAGGAGGCGGCCCGATCCAAACTAACCCAGCAGCAATTATGCGATCTGCAAAATCTGCATTCTCAGAGAGGAATCCGTATCCGGGATGAACAGCGTCTGCACCAGATTCTTTAGCTATTGCCAAAATCTTATCTTGATCCAGATATGTTTCAGCAGCAGAAAGTCCGTTTAGAGCATATGCATCCGTCGCGAGTGCTACATGTAATGAGTTGCGATCTTCATCTGAATAAATAGCGATGGACTTGATGCCATGATCTCGGCATGCACGTGCCACTCGGACTGCAATTTCACCGCGGTTGGCGATAAGAACTGCTGTAATTTTTTTACTCATGCAAGCACCTGTTCTATATTTCTTGCCATACTAATCTCTGTCCAATTAAGTCCAAGATTGAGAATAATTTTTCGTAGCGTAGGAAGTGATAAACCGATGATGCCACTTGGGTCACCCTCGATATGCGTAATATAAGGAGCGCTCAAACCATCTAACGTGAATCCACCGGCTACTTGGAGAGGCTCTCCAGAGTCCACATAGCTTTCAATCTCAACATCGCTCATTTTTGCAAAATGTACACGAGCGGTTGAAATATCAGAGACTTCAATTCCTTGAGCAGTATCAATGACGCAATGTCCGGTGTGGAGCAAGCCAGATTTTCCACTGAGCAAATGTGCACGGGCTATGGCGTTCTCACGTGTAACAGGTTTTCCAAGAGACTCACCTTCAAATTCGAATGTGGAGTCACATCCAATAATGAGAGCGTTCTCTCCACAGTCAAAAGTGTTCTTCACGGTGTGGGCCTTCATAATGGCAAGAGCGAGAACCATTTCAGACGGTGCGAGCTGAAGAATTTCAGGATTCTCTTCATCCACGCCACTGACCATCACATCAAAATTTATATTAACGGAATCGAGTAGTCGCTTACGCGATGGAGAAGCAGATGCCAAGATAATTCGACGTGTCATGAGGCGGTTGTACGCCAGTCACGCGGTAAAGATTTTTGAACTTTTAATCTGCTCCACGATCCTCGATAAGCCTTATTGGGATGTTGGTTGCGCTCAATCTCCTCCAGGGCAATCTGCAGCGCACTCATTTCTGGGCCCGTTGCTGTGCCTGAAAGAACCGTAAATTTACGAAACTTTCTACGACGTCGAATGATTGCCATTAAAGCGGAATATTTCCATGTTTACGTGTTGGGAGATCAACGCGCTTATTACGTAGCGCCCGAAGTGCCTTGGTAATTTCTTGTCGCGTCTGATGTGGTTCAATCACAGCATCGATAAAGCCACGATCGGCAGCGATATATGGATTAAGAAGTTCTTCTTCATATGCATCCAAGAGTTCTTTAGATTTTGCTGGTTCGGCGGCAATTTCTTTGCGATAAAGAATATTGATCGCTCCCTGCGCTCCCATCACCGCTATCTGAGCAGTTGGCCATGCAAGGTTGATATCGGAGCCAAGATGTTTAGAACCCATCACGATATATGCGCCACCGTAAGCTTTACGAGTAATTACAGTAACAAGTGGTACGGATGCTTCTGCATATGCGTACAGCAGTTTTGCACCGCGACGAATGATGCCATTCCATTCTTGTTCTGTACCAGGCAAGAAACCAGGGGTATCTACGATGGTGACAACTGGAATCCCAAAGGCATCGCATGTGCGAACAAATCGCGCAGCTTTTTCAGACGCGTCGATGTCAAGCGTGCCAGCAAATTGTGAAGGTTGATTCGCAATGATTCCTACGGAGTGACCTTCAACGCGACCGAATCCAACAAGGATATTTGGAGCAAAGAGACTGTGAACTTCTAAGAAATCTGCTTCATCCACGATTGCTTCAACCACTGTGCGAATATCGTAAGGTTTATTTGCATCGTCAGGAATAATGGAATCAAGAGCGCGATCAGTTGGTGCGCTATCCATAGATTCAGTTGCAGGCAAAATAGGAGAATCATCCAGGTTGTTGCTGGGGAGATAAGAAAGTATCGCCTTAACGTATTCGAGTGCTTCTTCTTCTGTTTCAGCAAGATAATGAGAATTTCCGGTTTTAGTGTTGTGCGCACGCGCTCCACCAAGGTCTTCCATGGTGACTTCTTCGCCGGTAACAGCTTTAATGACATCTGGTCCAGTAATAAACATATGTGATTTTTCATCGACCATAATTGTGAAGTCTGTAATGGCAGGTGAGTAAACCGCGCCACCAGCACATGGTCCAAGAATCACTGAAATCTGAGGGATAACACCTGAAGATCTCACGTTGCGCTTAAAGATTTCCCCATACTGACTCAATGAAGCAACTCCTTCTTGAATTCGAGCGCCTCCAGAGTCATTCAAACCAATCATTGGGATGCCACTCTTCAGAGCGAAATCCATTACTTTGGTTATTTTCTTTCCCATTACTTCACCGAGGCTTCCACCAAGTACAAGAAAGTCTTGGGAATACACAGCAACTGTTCGACCATCAATTGTGCCGTAGCCAGTGACAACACCATCGCCCAGTGGATGACTCTTATCCATTCCAAATCGGTCTGCATGATGAGTTGAGAACGCATCAAATTCAACGAACGAATCTTGATCGAGGAGGAGTGTCAGGCGTGCACGAGCGGTCAGCTTTCCTGCAGCGCTTCTTTTCTCGAGCGCAGCCTGCGACGCTACATTTTGAGAAGCCTCAACACGTCGACGCAAATCACTGAGCTTGCCTTTGGTTGTACGAATATCATCAGTCACGGGACTAAGGTACTAGGGAAGTTCCTCTATTAGAAATAGGAAATGTAATGACAGGCGTAGAAAATTCACTTCTTGATGTGAAGAAGCTTGCCTACCTACTAGTAGATGGCTACTGGCAGGTATCAGTCGTGGATGAAATTGATTCGACTCAAACCTACCTGACTAAAAAGAATCCATTCCACGGAGAAGTAATTGCAACTGAATTTCAGAGCGCTGGACGTGGACGCCTTGATCGAACTTTCGAAGCAAATAAATCTGTCTCACTTCTTTTTTCATTTCACGTTAAACCAACAAGGCCTCGCGAGGATTGGGCTTGGATTCCATTGCTCGCTGGTATAGCACTGGAACAAGTTTTGAATCGGGAAAAGAAAGTTTTTGCAACAAAGTGGCCCAATGATCTACTCTCGATTAATTCCGCACGTGATGGAAAAGTTGCAGGAATTTTAGTGGAAGCGATGAGCGAAGGCGTAGTGGTCGGAATTGGAATTAATATATCGATGGATTTGGATCAGCTTCCTGTTCCAACTGCATCATCACTTAAACTTGTTGGAATAAATCAGCTCGATAGAAATATCTACTTAGCCGATATTTTGAAAGAATTTGCAAATCTGCTTGAGCGCTGGGAAGGGTTTGAAGACTTCTCTTCCCTTTATGCGAGAAACTCTTCAACCATCGGTAAGCGAGTTGAAGTGCATGGCACTGATGCCAAAATCCAATCTGGACTCGCGCAAGGTATAGGTTCTCATGGAGAGCTTGTCCTGGATGACGGAAGCCAAATTTTTTCTGGCGATGTGGTTCATCTTTTTAGCTAAATTTTATGTGAATCGAACTACTAAGTCTGGTGTTGCTGCAGCATCCACGCGTTGATCATGGTCTTCATGAGGGATTGGTTCACTCGTTAATTCACCGTGGTGAACAAGGGCAATTTTCCAGGCATTTAATTTTGGAAGCGCCCGATCGTATGATCCGCCACCTTGCCCTAATCGATTTCCTGCTCTATCAATGCGAAGTGCCGGAAGAATTACCGCGCCAATTAATGAAAGGTCAGTGAACGCTTCGCCCGTAGGCTCAATTTCACCGCTCCATATAACCCACTCAAGATCTTTGTCGGCGAGCATTCGCGGAACCAGTACGGTATGACCGTCTTGACGCAGTCGCTCGTTTAAATCTCGAGTTTGAGGTTCCACTCCATAAGAGAGATATGAAGCGACATATGTCACTCCCGTGAACTCTTTGCATTCAAGAATATGCATCCAACTTGAATCAATAAAGTGTTGCGAGCGTTGCCATCGCAATTCTTTTCTGAGGGCTGCCTTATCAGAAGTCACAGGATTACTTTAAAGGAGTTTGCGACAAAAGGAGTTGCTTCAGGCAAAAGTTCAGCTGGACTAGGTAAGGTTTGAGCATGAAGAATGAGGAAAAGAAGATGGGTGTAAATGAGTTACTCACTCAACTTCTTGCAATTTCCGCCCCCCTTGAGTCATTTGATATGCCGCTTTTAGATGCACACGGTGCAACGCTTGCTGAAGATATATTTGCAGGAGAGCGTCATGTTTTAAAAAAGGGTTCGCGAATAAGATCGACTCAAATAGGTTTGGCTGCATCAATCGGGCTAGCTCATTTACCCACTCGGCCACATCCTCGAGTTGTTGTAATTTCTGCAGGAGATGATCTCGTTGAACCGGGCAATAGGTTGAAAGATTCAGAGGATGAATACGAGACAAATTCGTGGATGTTGACGACTGCCGTGAAAGAGGCAGGGGCAATGGGCTATCGAGTGCATTCAATTCCAGAAAACCACGAGCAACTCAAGACGGTCGTTGAGGATCAACTAGTGAGAGCAGACCTGATTGTAATAAGCGGTGAAAGTCATGATGAATCTTTTGATTTGATTACAGCTGTCCTCAGTGAAATGGGAGAAATAACGACGGTCATCCCAAACATTGAAAATAGTGGGCGTCACAATTTTGGAACAATTGGCCCTGATAAGACTCCTGTTATCACATTGCCTGGTGATCCGATTTCAGCTTATTTGTCGGCAGAATTATTTGTAAGACCAATGATTCGCACGATGCTCGGGGCGGCAAACATTCATCGAACTGTCCTTAAGGCAAAAATAACCGAAAATATTGATTCACCAATCGGCACCACATCCTTGATTCGGGCTTCAATTGCTCAGACGAATTCGCTGACCGTTTCTCCGCTTTCCGACCAAGAATCACTAGCCACTCTTTCCGATGCCCAAGGTTTGATTGCAATTGCGGCAGATTCACCTGGAGCCGTTAAAGGTGAAATTGTTGATGTGATGGTTCTTGAACGAGCTTTGTAATGTTTAAGCGTGGGCTGGTGATTCGAGATGGCGATTTACTTTTGCGCCCTTTGCGATATCGCGATCGTGATATCTGGAATCAAGTCCGGCATATCAATCGAGATTGGTTAAGTCCATGGGAAGCAACGCGTCCGGAAATTGAGGGGGATAGCCCCCTTCCAAGTTTTGCCCAGATGATCCATTTCCAAAATCAGGAATTAAAAGCCCAACGTTCTTATTCTTTAGGGATTTGGCTGAGCGATGCGGGAAAAGAACGCTTAATTGGGCAGGTGACTTTGGGGGGAATTGTTTTCGGTGCATATCGAGGCGGATACATCGGCTATTGGATTGACCAGCGCTACGCCAGCCGAGGATTCACAACTCGGGCCGTCATTGCCCTTACGCAATTCGCATTCTCCGAGCTCAACCTTCACCGAATTGAAATCAACCTTCGCCCCGAGAATGAAGCGTCTCGAAAAGTGGCGGAAAAAGCTGGATATATTTATGAAGGGCTTCGCCCTCGTTACTTACATATCGATGGTGATTGGCGCGACCACAGTACTTTCGTGAAGGAAAATCCCAGAATTTAAAACGGACATAGTGGTCTAAATCCCCATTTTTTGGTACATGAACAGTTATTTTTTACCTATGGCGTCTGGACTCATCTACCTCATCATCATCGGTATGTGGGTCGCCTATTTCTTGCCCCGCTGGATAAGCACACATGAGGATTCATCTGGCCGCACAGGTGAGAAATTTAAGAGCGCAATGAGAGTTGTTGGATCAACACCTGCTTCATTGCTTCCTGAATTCGAGGAGCCAGCAAAGCGACGGAAGAAGATAGCGCAGCGGCGCACAATTTTTTCAGCCCTCTTCGCGCTTTTAATTGGTTCAGTTGTCATTGCTGCACTTGGATTTATTGCGTGGTCCATGCTTTTAATTCCTGTTTCGGGTTTAGCAATTTATTTTGTTCATGTTCGCAGACAAGTTGTCTCATCACAACTTAAAGCTCGTCGACTGAAGGCTCTTGAAAAAGTTACAACAGCGCCAGTCCGGGTCTCTCCGCTTGTCTCCTTTAATATAAATACAGAAGCTGATCATTGGATTCCACTTTCAGAGCGTCATGAACTTTCTGGCGTCGTAGTGATTCCAAAAGATCGCACAGGTTGGCAGCCGGTTAATGTTCCTAAACCAACGTACGTCACTGCGGCAAAGGCAATTACACCAAAACGTATTATTGATCTCACGGTTCCAGGTGTGTGGAGCGCAGAACAAGAGATGTTGGAAGAATTAGCACTTCCATCGAGAAATGAACTCTTTGATCAAGAACTCGCAGAAGCAGCAGCTATTATCGAAGAGCGTGCATCGAACGAGTAGTTTTAAATCCTAGATTTGTTAGATCCAGGAAGGCAGCCACATGTGACCAAACCATGAGCTGTATGAAATAACGCTGCCTGTATAGAGCGGGAAGAAATAGAAGAAGTTAAGAGCGATGGCGCAGAGGTAGGCATAGACGAAGTACAGTCTTATACGGGGTATTTTACCCTCTCCATCACCTTCTAAAAATTTAGAAATCGTATAGACGATAAGCAATATTAAAAATGGTTCGAATGCAATTGCATAGAAGGTAAACATTGTGCGCTTTTGAATCAAAAACCAAGGCGCATATCCGGCAGCTAAACTAAGCAGAATTAATCCAGTTTGCCATTCTCTGCGCGCAATCCAATATCCAAACGTTACGAAAAGTGCGATTAGGCCACTCCACCATAAAAGCGGTGTACCAAGTGCCAAAATTTCTTGTGAACAATTTGATGCGCCGCAACCATGAGGCGAGGCATAGAAAAATGAAGTTGGACGTCCCATGATTAACCAACTCCACGGGTTAGCAGAATAAGAGTGACTTTGAGTTAAGTTTGTATGGAAGTTCCACATTTCAGCGTGGTAATGCCAGAAAGAAGTAATAATTGATTTAGACCAGTTTCGATCCCATCCATCTGGATTTAGGAACCAACCTACCCATGTTGCGATGTAGGTGAGAATTGGCAAGAGGCCAAACTGCAGAAACCTCCTCCACAGTTTTGATGCAAGGACCCAACGAATTGCATTCTCATTTTCCATCGCGCGCTCTTGGCGGTAATCGGTATATAGCAAGAAGGCTGCAAAAGCCACCATGTAATAGATACCACTCCATTTAGTTGCAAGTGCCAAGCCAAGAGTGAACCCTGCCCACCACGGCTTACTGAGTAAAACAAAATAAAGTGCCAGAAGAATAAAAAACATAAGAAAAATGTCAAGGAGGGCCGTACGAGAATGAACTAAGTGCAACCCATCTAGAAGAGTTAGAAGCGCCGCTGTGCATGAAAGGAAGTAGTTATCAAATAATTTCTTTGCAACAAAATATATAAGCCCAACAGAAAGAGCGCCAACTACGGCTGCGGAAAATCGCCATCCAAATTCATTGAAACCAAAAAATTTAATCCCAATACCAATGATCCACTTGCCGACGGGAGGATGAACGATAAATTCGGCTGCGCCAGATTTTTGAAGTTCTACGCCATGCTGGATAAGTGAATTCGCATTCTTGGCGTAATAAACCTCATCAAAAATAAATCCTTTTGGGGTGGATAGGTGCCACAGGTGCATCAGTAAGGCGATGAGCATGAATCCGCAAGCACTCAAGCCATCTTTAGCTCTGGCGGAGTACCTGACGAGAGTTCCGGTCATGCCCACAGCCTAGAGCCTGAGAGAATAAGTCTGTGTTGATATTGGCAGCCATCCCGCTCGGTAACCCGGGTGATGCATCTACGCGCCTTAAAGAACATATTGAGGCGGCGCGATATGTGGCAGCTGAAGATTCCCGCCGTTTCGCGCGACTCTGTCAAGACTTAGGAATTCACCACCAAGCAAAAGTAATCTCATTTTTTGAAGGTAATGAAAATGAGCGACTTGAAGGATTGATAGAAATTTTAGAAGCGGGTAATGATTTACTCGTTGTTACAGATGCAGGAATGCCGGGCATCAGTGATCCTGGCTATCGCCTTGCGCGTGAAGCAGTTGCACGAGATATTCCTATTCATGTACTTCCTGGTCCAAGTGCTGTTACTACAGCACTTCTTTTATCTGGATTGCCAACAGATTCATTTTGTTTCGATGGATTTCCGCCACGTACATCGGGTGCCAGACTCACTTGGTTTGAAGCGCGGGCTGATGAAGAGCGCACAATCATTATTTTTGAAGCTCCACACAGATTGATTGAATCTCTACAGGATATGAAGAGCGCCCTTGGGGCCGATAGAAGAGTTGCAATTTGCCGAGAAATGACAAAAACCTATGAAGAAGTTGCTCGGGGTTCCATTGCGGAAATTATTGTTTGGGCGGAATCCAAAGAAATTCTTGGTGAGATAACCATCGTTATTGAGGGATTCAATCCAGCACTGCGCGAATACAACAACGAAGAGCTTGTTGCTCGAGTGATGGTTCGAGAAGCTGCGGGAGAGCCACGAAAAGAGGCGATTGCTGCTGTTGCGAAGGAGACCGGAGTCGGCAAGCGAGCTGTTTTTGATGCCATGGTCCAGAGCAAGAGTTCAAGTAAACCAGAGAATAAATAAGGATAAGATTTCCTAATGAGCTCATCCCAAAAGTCGTTTTATCTCACGACTCCGATTTATTATGTAAATGATGCCCCGCATATCGGGCATGCTTACACGACGGTGGCGGGCGATGTTCTAACACGCTGGCACCGTCAAAAGGGTGAATCGGTTTGGTTCCTAACCGGGACTGATGAACATGGTCAGAAAGTTTTAAATACAGCTACAAAAAATAACGTCTCACCGCAAGACTGGTGTGACAGGCTGGTTGAGGATGCTTGGAAACCGGTTTGGAAGAGCCTCAACATTGCTAACGATGACTTTATCCGCACAACAGAGCCACGTCACATGGAGCGCGTCCAGCGATTCCTCTCAGATCTGAAAGATAAAGGTTTTATTTATTCAGGTAAGTACGAAGGGCCTTATTGCATCGGGTGTGAAGAGTTTAAACTCCCAGGTGACCTCATCGAAGGTAAATGCCCGATTCACTCGACACCCGTTGAAAATGTGAGTGAAGAAAATTGGTTCTTTAAACTCAGTCATTTTGTGCCAGCACTAATTGAACACTACAAAGCAAATCCAGATTCTTGCCAACCAGCAAGTGCCCGTAACGAAGTGCTCGCCTTTCTTGAGGGCGGAGTTCAAGACCTTTCCATTTCACGTTCGACTTTTGACTGGGGAATTCCAGTCCCGTGGGATACAAAGCAAGTTGTATACGTATGGTTTGATGCACTTCTCAACTACGCAACGGCTGTTGGTGTGGGTGATGATCCAACAAGTGAAGGTGGCAAGAAGTTTGCGCAGACTTGGCCATGCGATGTCCACTTAGTTGGCAAAGATATTTTGCGCTTTCATGCTGTGATTTGGCCTGCAATGTTGATGGCTGCCGGAATTGAAGTTCCGCTGAAAGTTTTTGCTCATGGTTGGCTCCTTGTAGGGGGAGAAAAAATGAGCAAGAGCAAATTAACAGGAATTGCTCCAGCAGATATCACCGATCACTTTGGTGTTGACGCGTTTCGATATTACTTCCTTCGCGCGATTCCCTTTGGCCAGGATGGATCTTTTTCTTGGGAAGATATGAACGCTCGTTACACGAGTGAACTTGCAAATGATTTTGGAAATCTAGCATCCAGGCTTATTGCGATGATAGAAAAGTACTGCGATGGGGCAATACCAGCAGTACCAGCAACGGCTCACGATTCAATTTTAGAATCTGCACTTGCTGAGACTGTTTCAAAAGCCGATGTAGCGATGTGCGCCCTTGACTTCCAAGGTGGAATTAATGCAATCATGGATTTTTGTAAGAGAGTCAATGGATATGTGACTGAGAAAGAACCGTGGGTTGTTGCAAAAGATGAAACTCGCAAAGCCGAACTGGATGCGATTCTCTATAACACTGCTGAATCTATTCGCGCTTTAGCTGTTCTTCTTCACCCAATAATGCCTGCGACAACACAAACACTGTGGTCAAGTCTGGGTATTGCTCAAGCTATTGAATCCCAGAAAATTTCTGATGTCGCAAGATGGGGACAACTCAAACCAGGTTCTGTTGTTACAAAGGGAGCAGTGCTCTTCCCGCGTCTTGAAGAGAAGCAGTAAGTAAAATGTCTGATCGCTTCTCGCTCGATAAAGAACGTGAAGTTGCCCCGCTTCCAGAACCACTTAATTCAGTATGTATTGATAACCATGCTCATCTGGAACTGATAACGTCATCAGAACCCGATTCACCTCTTATTGCAGCAGTGCTCGATGAAGCAAGAAGTGTCGGCATTGATCGAGTCGTTCAAGTTGGATATTCAGCAGAACAATCAGCATGGGGCGTGAAGTGCGCAGAAGCATTTCCGGGTCGCGTTCTTGCTGCCGTTGCACTTCATCCCAATGATGCGCCAGTCACCAAAGATCTTGAAGGTGACCTTGAAAAAATTTCTATTTTGGCAGCGCATCCTCGAGTATGCGCCATTGGAGAAACTGGGTTAGATT
>CAIMSI010000052.1 GCA_903844115.1 uncultured Actinomycetes bacterium | reverse complement strand
TGGACCTTTTTATAACTTTACTATCCCAGAAGCTATTGGCGTTGTGACGATTTTTGCAAGCGAAAAATCTCCACTCCTTTCACTCGTAAGCGCAGTTGGAGGAGTGCTCACTACTGGAAATACATGCGTAGTGGTTGCATCAGAAAAATCACCGTTAGCTGCAATTGCTCTAGCAGAAGTTTTAGCGACGAGTGATATTCCAAATGGAGTAGTCAATATTTTGACTGGTAAATCTGCAGAACTAGTTCCATGGGTTGGCTCTCATATGGATATTGACGCAGTAGATGTATCAGGACTAAGTAAGAAACAAGAGAGTGAAGTTCGCATCGCAGGTGCCGATAATTTAAAGCGAATTCACAGATTCACAGAGATTCGAAGCGCCCAAAGAGTTTTAGCCTTTGTTGAAAACAAGACTGTATGGCACCCAATCGGTGTCTAATTACTCTGCAGATATTTTTGCGTAGGCAGGTTTTACTACTTCTTCAATGATCTTTAATCGTTCATCGAAGGGGATGAATGAGCTCTTCAGAGCGTTGATTGTGACGCGTTGAAGGTCTTGGAAAGTCCAATCAAAAGCACCAACGACTTGCCCCATTTCATGGCTCATTGATGTGCGACTCATTAATCGATTATCGGTATTTAATGTGACTCGGAATCTCAACTTCGCGAGAACGCCAATCGGATGAGATTTAATATCTTTTGCCGCGCCTGTCTGTAAATTTGATGTGGGGCAAAGTTCCAATGGAATCCGTCGGTCTCGGATATACGCAGCAAGTTGTCCTAACTTCGGAGTTGGCCCACTTACATCGATATCATCGATAATACGGACACCGTGTCCAAGTCTTTCTGCGCCACACATTTGAATTGCCTGCCAGATAGACGGTAGGCCATAAGCCTCACCTGCGTGAATAGTGAAGTGGATATCCTCTTGCCGTAAATAATTAAATGTGTCTAGTTGATTTGTTGGGGGAAAACCATCTTCAGGACCAGCAATATCGAAACCAACAACTCCTTTTTCACGGAAAGCAACGACTTTCTCTGCTATTTCTTGAGCAACACTATTTTGGCGAAGTGCGCAAAGGAGTGATTCCACGCGAATCGTGAATCCTTCTGCAGCAGCATCCTTTTCCCCAAGGCGATATCCATCAATCGTTGCCTGAATGATTTGATCCAGTGTCAGACCATTGCGAGTAAATAACTCTGGAGCGCCACGAACTTCTGCATATACAACGCCATCTCGAGCTAAATCAAGAGCGCATTCACGTGCAACGCGAACAATGTCATCATAAGTTTGCATGACTGCGACAGTGTGTTCAAAAGTTTCTAAGTATCGTTCGAGTGATCCAGAATTACATGACTCTTCAAACCAATCTGCCAGCTTTACTGGATCAGTTGATGGTAAGGAATATCCAATTCGCGCTGCAATATCGATGATGGTTTGAGGGCGTAGTCCACCGTCAAGATGATCATGTAAGAGAACTTTTGGAAGTCGCTTAATCTGCTCGTTCGTAGGCTTATTTGTTAGTGACAATTTATCCTTCAATTCGGTCGAGAATTAATGGTAACCGATGAATGGGATCACTTTCAGATCCAATAGTGAACGATGTCTGAAGAACATCTAAAGCACGTTCAAAGCGCGCGCTTTCATCAGTATGAAGGGTATAGAGCGGAGTACCAGCTTGGATGTGCTCTCCCGGTTTCGCGTGTATTTCGATACCCGCTCCAAGTTGAAGCTTCTCTCCTTGAACAGCGCGTCCGGCTCCTAAACGCCAAGCCCCTAAACCAACCGACATGGCATCCATGCGCGTTACGACCCCAGAAGTTGGAGCTAAAAATTCTTGCCGTTCTTTAGCAACTGGAAGTTTCCCATCGGGATCTCCACCTTGTGCACTTATCATTCTGCGCCAATGGTCCATTGCAGCGCCATTCTTAAGCGCATCGGCAGGATCCATGAGCGGTTTAATTTTGGCAGCATCAAGCATTTCACGAGCAAGAATTAAAGTGAGTTCAACGATATCGGCAGGTCCACCGCCAGCTAACACTTCAACAGATTCGCGCACCTCTAGTGCGTTTCCTGCAGTAAGGCCAAGTGGAACATCCATTGCTGTTACCAACGCACGAGTAGTGACTCCTGCGCGCTTTCCAAGTTCAACCATTGTTCGTGCAAGCTCGCGAGCATCATCAGGATCGCTCATAAATGCCCCGGAGCCAGTCTTAACATCTAGTACAAGAGCGCTTGTGCCTTCAGCAATCTTCTTACTCATAATGCTGGATGCAATCAGTGGAATCGCTTGAACGGTAGCTGTTACATCGCGAAGTGCATACAACTTCTTGTCGGCAGGCGCTAAACCTGCGCCAGCTGCACAAATTACGGCACCAACATCTTGCAAAACTTTTAACATTTCATCGTTGGAAAGCGATGCCCGCCAACCCGGAATTGATTCTAATTTGTCCAATGTTCCACCGGTATGCCCAAGCCCACGCCCAGATAATTGTGGAACAGCCCCGCCACAAGCAGCGACAAGAGGTGCAAGTGGCAAAGTAATTTTGTCACCCACGCCACCAGTTGAATGCTTATCAACTGTGGGGCGAGTAAGTATGGACCAACTCATACGTTCACCAGAATTGATCATGGCATCGGTCCAACGCGATATTTCGCGGGAGTTCATTCCATTAAGCAGAATTGCCATCAAGAGCGCTGACATCTGCTCATCTGCGACTACACCTCGAGTGTAGGCATCAATAATCCAATCGATGTGCGCATCAGAAAGTTCTTGCTTATCTCGTTTTGCGCTAATTACTTCTACAGCAGCAAAGGGTTCGCTCATTTCTTGAATTCCTCAAGATCTTCAGGACCAAAAGCCCAGGGAAGAAGCGTCGACATTGGAGTTGGACCATCCGGAGTCATGAGCTGGAAGGAATTTCCACCATGCTCAAAAAGTAATTGACGACAGCGCCCACAAGGTGAAAGAAAGTTGCCATCTCCATCCACACATACGGCGGCAATCAAGCGCCCGCCTCCTGTTGCAATTAAATTGGAAACAAGGCTGCATTCAGCGCATAGACCAAGTCCGTAACTGGCGTTTTCAACATTGCAACCCGTAACGATTCGTCCATCATCTACGAGGGCAGCAACTCCAACTGGAAATTTTGAATACGGCGCATAAGCCTTCGCCATAATTGCTTTTGCTTGTGTGTGGAGAATTTCCCAATTAATAGTTGTCATCAATGACTTCCTCGTGAGTATGGAACGCCATCTGCAGCGGGAGCTCGAACTCGACCAACAAGTCCGGAGACAGCAATAATCGTGGCAATGTAAGGCACCATCAACATAAATTCTGATGGAATTGAGACACCGATGATCGAAAGAGTTCCAGAAAGATTATCGGCAAAACCAAATAGCAAACCAGCAGTTACCGCGCCCATTGGAGTCCATTTACCAAAAATCAGAGCAGCCAATGCAATAAAACCAGCACCAGCGGTCATTTCTTTGCTAAAACTTCCATTAGATCCAACAGTGAAATACGCGCCGCCAAGACCGGAAACGAGCCCAGCCACAATTACATTTCGGAAGCGAAGTTTATTTACATCAATACCAACCGAGTCCGCAGCTTCGGGATGTTCACCGATAGCTCTTGTACGAAGACCCCATTTGGTTTTGAAAAGCGAGAATGAAATCAAGCTAACAATTGCGTACATCAAATAGACAATAATTGTTTGGTTAAAGAAGATAGGCCCAATGATTGGCAATTTTCCTAGAACTGGGATTTCTAACCGCGCGAATGATGGTCCGGTATTCCAAGTAGATGAATAAGGGATCAAGAGTTTCTTGTACAAAAAGTCGGTAAGTCCAATAACCAGAACATTGAGAACGAAGCCCAGAATCACCTGGTCCACCGAGAATTTAATGGCAAAAGTGGC
>CAIMSI010000051.1 GCA_903844115.1 uncultured Actinomycetes bacterium | reverse complement strand
CAGTTTCGCAAAGTGCTAATGATTCATCATGATCACCACGATGAAATGCGTGGTAACTAAGTTTTACCAGCGCATCGACTTTCTCTTCACCTTCAGATTTAGAAGCTGTCTCCCAAAGTTCGGCTTGTTCTTTCTCGTCTTCGTTGTTCACTAGATCCCTTCGTCCTTGAGGTTCAAAAATTACTGACTGCTACTGACATTCCAGGCTGGCCCGGGGATAGGGGGAAGGGCGACAATACACCTCTCCGAACAACTGTTCGAATTCGGCCTTCTGAGCCCGTTTATGGGCGTGTTTGGAGCGTGGCTTAGAAGTAATCCTTCTCTGAGCCTTGTCGATCTCCCTGGGCTTCAAGCCAAATAGCCACGGCATCGTCCTCTGTGGTTAGGCCATATTCAAAAATTGGGGTCGTCTCAACGTCGAACAGTTCCTCCATCAGCATTTTCCTGACTCGGCGCGCAATTGCCGGATGAACATTTCCATCGTATGCAACACCACCCTTACTGTCCTTTGCAACTACATGAAAACCAACATGTGGCGAAATTAAATCATCCACACCAACATATGAAGCTGGCCAAGCGCTCCAGGATTCACCTTCCGAGTTCACGGCCTCCATCGTGTCTGCATTTACTGCCGCTACCGCAGCACCAGCCTTTAGAATAATAAAAATATTTGATTGCCATTCGGTGCCCGGGAAAGCCGGCTTTGCAACCTTCCATTCTTCAGGAATTTTAAATGAATCTAATACTGGACTTCTGCCTGAACCGTATGTTGAATCAAACCAACCCCATTCAACCGAAGTACCCACACTCAAATTTAGAGTTAGGTAATTCGCGATATTGGTCGCCATAAGAGAAAGGTTCTTATGTCCCTCAGTGGGTTCTAGCGCGGCAGGCAAATCACCTTCATCCATTATCCGCAACGCTGCAAGGCGAGGATTATTTACTGCGGTCTTCCAAATATGCTCAACAAGTTCATCTCCAGCTAAGGCATTCACACCGTTACGATTTAGTTGCAAGACCGAATCACCCGTAGGTGTGATCAAACAAAGAGAGTCATATTGGCCCCCACCTGGATGCAGAACACCTATCCGCAGTGGCCCGGCAGCAATCTTCAACACCTCAGCAATAACCATCCACGACAGCGCTTCTTTGCTGTGCCACCCAAGCTCTCTATTTTCCATGACCTTAATTTATCGCAAGCCCCTGACATTGGCGCTGCCCGAGCTATGTCAGTGCCTGCAGGTAACATACTTATCACCTAGGGAGAGGAATCCAATATGTGGCTATTTACAACGACCGGCTTTGTAAGCGCGGTCAAACAAGGTCCCGACTTAGTTATACGAGCGAGAGATGCAAAGTCACTTGAACCGATTGCAGAGTTTGGAAAGCTCAAGATAAAGCACACTCCCGCAAACGATTATCCGTATCGTATTACGACGGATAACGACACCTTTGCTAGATGGACTCACTACATGTGCCAGACCATTGATTATTCAAATTTCAAATCAGAAGCGGCACTCCTCCGTGGTAACCATTTCGCGAAAGCGCTCTCCAAGGTATGGTCAGATATGCACGATGTGGAAGATAAAGAAGCAAGGAGCGGGCGATGAATAAAGAAATCAACGAAATTACCGTTTGTGAAATGATGCTGGAAGCAGCAAATCAGATTCACCCAGACGATATTGCCTATCTCTTTGCAACAGGAAAATCAGAGTTATTCCTACGCGACATCCTCGCGGCATACATGAGTAGAACTCTGGGTCTCGACGGACGCAATCAATACATTGGTCGCGAATGGAAACGCCATGATCTTATTGTGAATGACCGCTTGCATCCGCTAGCCATCATCGAAGGAAAGTCCTACATACATAAAGATGCTGCAAATAATGGCCGCCTCCTAAAAGGGGAGAAGAGCATTTCAGCTGACCTCAAACGAGACACTCAGAAGTCACGTAAGACTTTAAAAAAATATTTAGGGAGAGCGGAACGAGACGGCAGTGTCATTTTTACAACTGTTCTATTTACAGTTGATATTCCCGAAGATTGGGATTTTGATTATGGCCAGGTTACTTATTCCAAATACCATCAAAGTTACATAAAGAAGTTTGACCCAACACAAACAAACCGCTACACTAACAATGGAGGTAGATATGCATGCCAATTGATCCGATGGAGTATACATTTCGAGTTATATTCAAGGTCAAGTTGAAGAAGTGGCGTATTGATGACCAACATGACCCTAAAAATGTTGAGTGGTCTCTTAATGTGTACGACCGCAATCTAAAGCAATGGGTGAATATAAATAATCTAGATAGACCCAATGAGATGGGCGAACTAGAAGAAATACAAATACTAGAGGAATAAGTCCCCCGGGCGCAATTCCGGACTTTTCCAAGGCATGCAAGTGACCGTTGATTTCTTTGCGTTGAAGGTCGATCATGCTTGACCCTTCCTCGATAACTCTTCTAAATTGTAAGTAGAAATTACCAACGCGAAGTAACATTGCAACATGAGGTTGGACTCGCGTGCATCCATTTCCTGCCATGAGTGGTTACACAAGAAGCATGCTCCCAATTCTTTTCCTGGCTTAGTTCCTGATCCAGAAAATGCCGTGGCTGAAGAATTCAAAGAGCAAGGCAAGATTCATGAACTAAAGGTGATTGAAGGGCTAAAGGTACATTTCAAAAATTTGGTCCAGGTCGACATAAATGCTTCTCGCGAAGAACAACAACTACAAACAGCAGATGCGCTCCTTGCTCCAGAATCTGAAGTCATCGTGGGAGCAGACATTGGCGAAATTTGTGAAGCTGAAATTGGTCGAAAACTTGGTGTGGTGCTTTCGGATTCGCCGCGGGCAAGTCGCCCCGATCTACTAATTAAGTTAGGTTCAGATAGCGCAGACAAACCTTTTTGGGCTCCCGTGGATATAAAAAGTCATAAGGCGCTGGATGCAACTAAAAGTAACAAAGCCTGGCTTTCAACTCTTCCGAATTTTAGCCCGGCAGACGGAGAAGAGATAGGCGGGAAATTTGAAACCGAAGATTTACATCAGTTAGCCCACTACTCAAGACATCTACAAACTTTGGGTCTTGCCAGTCCAGGACTTTGGACCGGGATTATTGGCCGCGATCTTGAAACTATTGCTTGGTCTAAAATTTCTGAAGTTGTCTTAGGGGTTGGTGCAAAGCAGACATTAGCGCTTACTCAATACGATCAAGAATTTGAGATTGCCTTTGATCTTGTTAGAGCTGCAATGACAGAAAACCAAAACCCGTTACAAGCCTCAGGAATAATCGCAGAAAATATGCCAGGCAAAATGGGTTGCACTCTTTGCGAATATAAATTGACTTGCCTCTCGGAAATGGAAAATTATCCAGGTGGGGGACACATCACACTTTTGGCATCAGTCACTCCAAAAATTGTTGCAAAAAGCATGCCTGGAATAAAAAGTATCGATGAGTTACTACAGGCAACGCCTATAAACGACGACATGATCAAATCGCAAATTCGAGGGCGAGTATGGAAATCTCAAGTGCCAGAAATACTTGACCCTTCATCGCCACTTGATTTACCCGAATTCGATATTGAAATCGATATCGATCTTGAAAACTCCATGGAAGCGCTCCGCGAGTTAGAAATAAGTGAACCAATAGGGGAAGACCGTCTGTACCTCTATGGCTATGGGATTCTTGATCGAACAGTAAGTAAAGATTGGCGCAAAGCAAAGATCGAAACTGTTTCCGACTACTCAAATACTGATGTGGGCGAATATGAAATCATGCTTACTGTCTGGGAAAAGCTTCAATCAGAGGTCGCAAAAGCCGAAGCGGCTGGAAAATCAATTGGAATTTTTCATTATTCGCCTCATGAGAGAACGTGGTGGAATAAGTTTGCGAAGAAGTATCAAGGCCAAGCCGGTGTTCCATCTGAAGCCGAAGTACTAAATTTTACAACCCAATATTTTGTAGATTTGCTTACTTACACGAGAAAAATTTCATTCCCAACCATGGGTTACTCAATAAAGCTTTTAGCTAAAGTCGCCAATTTCTCGTGGGCGGTAAAAGATCCTGGCGGTGCTGGTTCGCTGCTTAAATACAAGACAGCGACCAGCAAGGTTGCATCAAAGCAAGAACAAGAAGAAGCCATCGCTTGGCTGGATTCTTACAACCGAGATGACGTTCGAGCTACTTTTGCCGTCCGAGAATACGTCCGCTCACTTAAATTCTGAGGTTAAAAGGATCCTTACCCTCAATGCTCACCGGGTTGTTTCACATAGATGTACTTGCCAGTTAGCCAATCGTTGCTAGCAACGGTGGCGCTCGCAACCATGAAATTGTAAGTAGCTTGCCAAGTTGCTTGGCGATTTAGCGACCACCAACCAGACATAGCTGCTGTTGCATTCGATGTACCAACCATGAATTTAATCTTTCCGCTGGTTTGTTGAACCATCCAGCGTGCATTCAAATAGAAACTCGTAGCTGTGTTTCCATTGCTGTATCGAGCAATGTATGGCTTTGCATGCGGGTCATAGGTGTAACCTTGGGAACCTGGCCAAGGATTATCGGTAGCACCCACTGAAACCACATCTGGCAAACATGCAATCGACATCATTGAAGTGCGATTACTGTCGTTGCCGGTTGCTGCTATTACCGCAACATTATTCGCCTTCAAGATGGCAATATCTTCAGCGGTCCCTGCTGGTACAGCGCATCCAGCAAAGATTTTCCCAACAGAAACATTGACTACAGTTATGTTGTATTTCACTCGATTAGCAACGACCCAGTCCAGCGCCAATTTCACGGCGGTGTTTGAATACAGGTATAAATTTCCATTAGCGGTAGTTCCAACAATCTTGATTGGAATTAAATTAGCAGTTGGGTTAACGGTAGAAATAATCGAAAGCATTTCTGTCCCATGATTTACCGTGGCAACTGTCGAAGGGGCGATATTGGCCGCTCCAGTACCTTCCATCGTTTGTTTTCCATTAGGGCAAGTGGTGTATTCAATTACGCAGTATTCCGCAATGATCTTCGGGAATAGGCTCGTATTGACTCCATTATCGATCACAGCGACCGCTTGTGGCACATCTGCTGAAACCGGCTGGATTCCAAGCAGTACTAAAACTCCAATAACCAATCCAATAACTTTCTTCATGCCTTCCACCTCTCACCACATTTATTGCACTGAAAATAATAATTACTGAGATTCCAGTGCTGTGAAATATCAGTACTTCTGCACATTGGGCATTGCCGGTTAGCTACATTTCCCATCAGTCATCCACCCCAAACGAAAGAAATGTCACCATAACTAGTGCCGTGATTACGATTGACCAGTCCATTACTCCGCCTCTCCCTTCTCGTCCTACTATCCGAGGGTTTCTCGGATAGTAGATAAACGAGCTTCGATAACTATTGCATCGGCTTCAAATCCGCCGGCTTTCATGTGGTTTGCTCGCTCTTGTTCAACTTCAACAACGAGTTCCCAATTCCGATCTAGCGTGAAATTTGCTAGTGCCTGAGCGTCGACTAGATGAGGTGTTGCTGCTTCTAAGTCTCCGAGAGCTATGTGAGCCTTAACCAGAACCAGATGTGCTCTTGCATGTGGTTCGCTCGCTGATCCGAAGAAGGCTATATCTGCTGCCTTTTTTCCGAATGCGATTGCATCAATCATATTTCCAAGTTCGAAGTTCGATTCTGCGATCTTTCGATAGCAATATCCAACATCGTCGACCAACTTCAAGTTCTTGAAGATGGGAACTGCTCTTTCATATTCAGTTTTTGCGTCCTGGTACTGCGCCAAGTTCCAGTAACAATCAGCCGCATTCTTTAGAGATAGTGCGAGGAATTCTTCATCCCCATCAATCTCATTCAGCGCGATGGCTTCGATCTGGCACTCGAGGGCGGATTGCCATTCGCCCAACTCGCCATACCAACTCGCCTGCATTCGAAGCAGATCGTCTAAGAAAGCAAAGTGATCTTCGCGGCGAAACGCCACCGCCTTTGCTAATTCGATTCCGGCTTCTTGTGTTCTATTTAGTTTTTTCAGTGCTGTTGCTACTGCAAGATTTGCGTTTGCTAAATCAGCGTCCGCAATAGCAGCTCCGAGTGATTCATAAATCTCTAACGCTGTTTGACTCAGCGCCAGGGCTTCTTCACCACTTCGGTTACAAGCTTCCTTGCAAAGTGCGAGCAGTACATCCGCTCTCGCTTCGCCTGTGGTCTGTGGCAACATCTGCCACATTTCCTTCTCGGTTAGCGCTCTTTCTTCTATTTTCCCTCCCTCGCTGTTCTCCTATAAAACTTATACTCTGCCACTGACATCCCCGCATGGAATGCCTTACTCACGATGCTCTACCAAAGAACACCGCAGCATCATGAGCGTGAATAGCCCTTATTAGGTCCACTTCTTCCTTAAAAGAAGTTATCGAGATCCACCCACATAGACACAGGGCCTGAAAGCAACCTTCTTTAACCTCCAAAAGAACTGTCGAATGTTCTTTAGCCATTTGGTTGATCCTTCTTTAGAAGATCACTCAGATGTTTGACCCCGTAATACAACCGAAAGGCTTCTAAAGAACTCTTCCGATCGGTTTTAAACTTCTTTTCCCACTCATCAACTGGAACAAACTTCTTTTGCGACCATTCCGGTACTGACTCAAACAATTCACGAGCCCGCAGAATTCCCCAATCCGAGATCTCAACTGACTTCTCGGCAAAGGCAATCAAGGCCTTCACGCCATGTCCAAGGTCCTCCAACTTGGTAGATAACGGAATGCTCACCCCATTCATGATCGAATGGCGACCAAGCATGAGACTGAACCCAAAGCGGCGCTGCATCGTCCTGTTCATTTCCTTGCAGCGCTCGCAAGCGTTCCATGACCAGCGGCTAACTCCACCAGTCTCTACTCGAGCGCAGATGTAACAGAGGTGATAGCCACTTGGGCAATCAGTCATTCCATAATCTGGCGCGAATTGAGGCTCGCACTGACAGCGTTGTGTCCCGACCTTTTCGATGTTCGTTAAATGAAAACAGCTTGTGCAAACAGCATTGCTCATAGCAAAACCAGCCCTTACCGGGCTCTTAAAAGAAAGAGACCCGCTACTTCCGGCGGTGTCTTTCATCGCCGGCAGGTTTTCCTTTAGGGCCACCGGACGCGGGTCGTGCATTGCGCGGAGGGCACTAAGCAAGCTAAAGGGCTTATCGCTTAGTTCTTAACCTAGGAGAACGGTCGCACAGGGGAGGGACACGGAAGCATGGCTTTCAGAACTATTTACTTTCCAAAATGCGATGATAAATTTGACGTGTGACGGTCCCAGATCTATCCCCTGAAGAATTATTGAGTTTTGTTAAAAAGTCTTACGATGTACCAGCTCATGCAGAAATAGACATGATTCCGCTTTTCAACCTTATATTTCTTGTCGCTAACTGGGACGGTGAGCGGGGCCAGGAACCGCAATGGATGCGAGAAGCAGATATATTTCTGAATGAGAACGTTTACACCGATAAGGATTACCGCGACACTATTGTTTCGGAAGAAGAATTTTCAAGTATGTCTATATCCGAAAGAGCATCGATGTATGATTTACTAAATTTCATCAATGACGCCGAGGCAGTTAAACCGCCCGAGGTTCCTGCAGATTCGGAAGAAGATTTAGCTGGAAAAATTATTTACCCAACCTATACCCCAAGCCCGGCATCGGTCTTTGATACTGACTATGCGCCGGACGGTTCTAGCCGCTCCCGCGCATCATGTAACGGGTGTGGGCAAAAATCGGAATTTATGACGGTGGGCGACACTTTTAGATGGGTAGACGCCCACAACGAATCTTGCAAATTTTTACCACAGTAATTTTGATCAGTTCGCAGATCTGGGGAATAAGGCACTCGGCTTATGTGTTACAGTGTGCACACACATACGGAATTAGTGAGCGCGCAAAGTAGATAAGAAGCGGATAACACGGCAATGTCCGCTCACAACGCCGAATACGACTTAGCAATTCTCGGTAACGAACTTCGCGCAATTGATGTCAACGTAGAACTCGCTTCTGTTTGTACTCTGAAGATGTCTGTTCGCACCCTTCGAAGTTGCAGATCAAGACGGAATTGAAGTCTTTATTTTCTCACTCAAATCGATCACCACTTGCTTAACCGTCGATACAACTCATCATGATGTCCTGCAGCTACAGCAGTCCAATTCAAACCACTTTGCAATCCAGCCCGCGCTTCTCCATCGATACGCACAGAATGTAGCTTCTTTGCCTTATTAATTACTTCGAAATGAACGCCTACCAAATTACCGCCAGCGAGTTTGGCCTTTACGCCCTGCCATTTCTTTCGATACATTGGTTGACCCTTAGCCAATGTATCTAGATCATCGAGAAAGGCGGGCGCCTCCACAATCTCTTTAATTGGCCCCATGAAGTATGCGCCCGTTACATCGCCTCCTGCAATGTCATATACCTCATACAAGGGAATATCAGCAAAGTATTTCGGGGCAATGATATTGCTGACCTCAGACGCAAT
>CAIMSI010000050.1 GCA_903844115.1 uncultured Actinomycetes bacterium | reverse complement strand
GTTCCAAATGCACCGCTACCAACAACAGTCAGGGCAATCATGATCACTTTTTTGATTCCAAATCGCTCCATGAGCGCTGCGGCAAAAGGTGAAAAGAAGCCGTAGATCAAAACATTGACACTAATTGCAAGCGAGATCGTTGCACGAGACCAACCGAATGCATCTTCGAGTGGAACGAGTAAGACAGATGGTGCCGCTCTAAAACCTGCAGCAGCAGCGAGGGTCAAGAATGCAATAGCCGCTGCAATCCAGGCCGGATGGATTTTTTTTGTTTTAGATGACGACATCTATGCCTTAATCCAGACAGCACAATCTTTTGGAAGTTTTCGGCCTTCGATTGGTAGTGAAGAAAGTAAAACTTGCGCGCCATTTGGAATTTTGATTGTTGGACCAAAATTCACCCAACATTGAAATCCGCCTGGACGAGAAAAAGCCAAAACCTTTTTACTGGTTTTAATCCAATCCATCGGCCCATCCCCCAAGCCTTCTTCGCTTTGACGTATCTTTAGAGCCTTGCGATAGAGCCATAGAGTTGAATCTTCGCTTTGCTCTTGCTTATCTACCGCGAAATTTCCCCAGTCCTTGGGCTGTGGCAGCCACGCTTCTTTTGTTGACATCAAGATGCGGGTAGAAAATCCATGAGCGCCATCAGCACTCTTTGTCCAAGGAATCGGAACGCGGCACCCATCGCGACCTGGATCCTTAAACCCACTCATTTTCCAGTACGGATCTTCAATTCGATCCTTTGGAATATTTGTTACTTCTGGAAGTCCAAGTTCTTCACCTTGATAAATATATGCACCGCCAGGTAACGCAAGCATCAATAAAGCACCTGCGCGGGCACGTCGAGTTCCACGCTTGAGAGAAAACTTTTTAAGATTTCCGTATCTTTGCTTGGCATTGCTAACACCACCACCGCCAAGACCGCGGTCAAAGCGATTCACTTTTCGAGTGACATCATGATTTTCATACACCCACGATGCTGGAGCACCTGTTCCTTCTAGATTTTTGAAAGTATCTTTAATGTTCTTTTTCAAGATTTTTGAATCCCATTTTGAATCTAGAAACTGAAAATTAAATGAATTTGCAAGCTCATCTGGTCGAAGATAAAGAGGGAGGGAAGTCGCAGGAACCCACGCTTCTGCAACGCCCATACGATCTCCCGGATAGGAATCAAAAATCTTTCTCCACGAACGATAAATTTCATGAACGCCAGGTTGATTCCAATAGGGACGCGCGTCTTTATCCAACATTTTGGATTTGGACTTCACATCTGGAAGACCTTCCTCTTTGATCATTCCGTGGGCTACATCAATACGAAATCCATCTACACCGCGGTCAAGCCAAAATCTAAGAACTTTTTCAAAGTGTTCACGTACTTCTGGGTTCTCCCAATTGAAATCTGGTTGCTCAACAGCAAAAAGGTGCAAATACCACTGGCCAAGTTTTCCATCGGCTTCAGTAACACGATGCCATGCAGGTCCGCCAAAAACAGCTTCCCAATTATTCGGTGGAAGCTCACCATTTTTACCTTTACCATCACGAAAAATGTAGCGGCTACGTTCAGCAGAACCAGGAGCGGATTTCAGAGCTTCTTGAAACCAAACATGTTGATCCGAAGAATGATTTGGAACAATATCGACTATAAATTTAATTCCTAGGGAATGCGCCTCGTCAATTAACTTTTGAGCTTCTGTGATTGTTCCGTAATCTGGCTCAATATCCATGTAGTTAGAAACATCGTAGCCGTGATCTTTTTGCGGTGAGGGATACCAAGGTGTAATCCAAATTGCATTAACTCCAAGTGCCTTTAAATATGGAAGTCTGGAACGGATGCCTTCCACGTCACCTTTACCATCTCCATTTGAATCAGCAAATGATCGAATGTAGATCTGGTAAGTAACCGCATCACGCCACCATGGACGTTGAGAGCGTTGTGAGTGTGGCGCTAGCGTCACTAAATAGGCTCCTCGAGATATGTATTGAGCCACGCTTTTTCATCTTCGTAAATGCGCCGCGCTTTCTTTGTTTCCATGGAAACCGCAACTTGAACTGTCTTTGATTTTGCGTGTACGCCTTCAGCGCTTGTTATTTCATACATCAAATCAAAGGAGGAATTGCCGATTCTAGAAACCCAAATTGCTACATCGACTTCAAAGCTGCCCTCATAAATAGGGATTAGGTAATCAACTTCGGCACGAGCTACGACCATGTCAGCAAAGATCGGAGGCAAGCCCTTAGGTTTACGCGAATACCACGTCCAGTCGGCGCGAGCTTCTTGAGCAATCACTAAATATGCAGCGTTATTCAGATGCCCAAAAGCATCCAGGTCTCCCCAGCGAACTATTTGCTTTGAATGATGGCGCATTATCGTGTGAGCTTTCGGTAAGTGACCCGATGCGGACGAGCAGCGTCAACCCCAAGTCGTTGGATTTTATTGGCTTCATATGATTCGAAGTTTCCTTCAAACCAGAACCATTGTGAATCACCCTCGTAAGCAAGGATGTGTGTAGCGATGCGGTCAAGGAACCAGCGATCGTGAGAGATCACTACGGCGCAACCAGGAAATTCAAGGAGTGCGTTTTCTAATGAACCCAGTGTTTCAACATCAAGATCGTTTGTTGGTTCATCGAGAAGAAGTAGGTTTCCACCCATTTTCAAAGTAAGAGCCAGATTCAATCGGTTTCGCTCACCACCTGAAAGAATTCCTGCAGGCTTTTGTTGATCAGGGCCTTTAAATCCAAAGGCTGAAACATAAGCTCGCGAAGGCATTTCAACATTTCCGACCTTCATGAAATCAAGCCCGTCAGAAACAACTTCCCACAAAGATTTCTTAGGATCAATTCCCTCGCGCGACTGATCAACGTAAGCAATCTTTACAGTTTCACCGACCTTTACATTGCCTTCATCGGCAGCTTCAAGGCCCAGGATTGTTTTGAACAAAGTAGTTTTACCTGCGCCGTTAGGTCCAATAACTCCAACAATTCCATTGCGAGGCAAGCTAAAGGAAAGATCATCAATCAATAAACGATCTCCGAAGCCTTTCTTCAGGTGCGAAACTTCAACAACGATATTTCCAAGGCGTGGGCCAGGTGGAATTTGGATTTCTTCGAAATCTAACTTGCGAGTCTTTTCAGCTTCCGATGCCATTTCTTCATACCGAGCAAGACGCGCCTTTGATTTAACTTGGCGGCCCTTCGCATTCATGCGAACCCATTCAAGCTCATCGGTTAAACGCTTTGCGCGCTTGGCGTCTTTCTGTCCTTCAATCTTTAAACGCGCGGATTTAGTTTCCAAATATGTTGTGTAGTTACCTTCATACGGATAGGCGCGGCCACGGTCGAGTTCCAAAATCCAGTCAGCAACATTGTCCAAGAAGTAACGATCGTGCGTAATGGCCACAACGGTGCCAGGGTATTTAGAGAGATGTTGCTCGAGCCACAAAACAGATTCTGCGTCCAAATGGTTAGTTGGTTCGTCCAACAGAAGAAGATCTGGAGCTTCAAGAAGAAGTTTGCACAACGCAACGCGGCGCTTTTCTCCACCAGAAAGAAGTGTGACATCGGCATCAGGTGGTGGGCAACGAAGAGCGTCCATCGCTTGCTCCAGTTGTGAATCTAAATCCCATGCATTGCGGTGATCTAGTTGTTCTTGCAGCGTTCCCATTTCAGCAAGAAGAGTGTCGTAGTCCGCATCGGGCTGGCCCATCTCTTCAGAGACTGCGTTGAATCGATTCATCATCGCAATGGTTTCTGCGACGCCTTCTTGTACATTTTCAAGAACAGTTTTTGTCTCATCAAGCTTCGGTTCTTGCAGCAAGATTCCGACTGAATAGCCTGGAGATAAATATGCTTCCCCGTTTGAAGGCTGTTGGAGACCTGCCATGATTTGAAGGACGGTCGACTTACCAGCGCCGTTAGGTCCAACTACGCCGATTTTTGCGCCAGGCAGGAACATCAGAGTGACGTCATCGAGAATTACCTTGTCACCGTGCGCTTTACGCGCCTTCTTCATCGTATAAATAAACTCAGCCATAATGCGAAACTCTACCGGTTCTTGCTTCGGTAGACTTCACTCGTACGTACAGATAAGTGCCCGTAGCTCAGTCGGATAGAGCAACCGCCTTCTAAGCGGTAGGCCGCTGGTTCGATTCCAGCCGGGCGCACTTCACTTCTCATATTCAAATCTCGAACTAATTTTGGGCATAAAAAACCCGGCCACTCCCTCAAGTGGCCGGGTTTTTAACTTAGGCGTTAATTACTTTGTTGGAAGCTTTGCAAGCAAAGAATCTACATAAGTCTTAACTGGACCGCTTTCTGCTGCATAAGAACTTACTGTCTTTGCGCAATCAGCAGATGCTACGTACTTGAGGAATGATGTCATTGCAGCAGCCTTTTCACCGGTTGCAGCTGAATCAACAAGTGCGTATGAAACGATTCCAAGAATGTATGCACCAGGTGCAGGAGTCTTGTAATCGAATGCATAGAGACCGTTAACAAGCTTTGCACCAGCAACGAATGCTGCAGTGTTCTCAGCTGACGGAGCTGCGAAGTCACCGTTTACGTTACCGATGAATGCTGTGCGAAGTGAACCTGTTGCATATGAAGTTTCAGCATATCCGATTGAATATGAAGTCTTTGCAAGACCAGCAGCTACACCAGTTGAACCAGAGTATTGCTGAATACGGCCGATGTTGCCAGCGCCGTTGATTGATCCTGGGAACACGTTTGCGAATGTCTTGTCCGCAGGCTTTGTCCAAACGTCAGCATTTGTCTTTGTGAACAATGTAACGAAGTTCTTTGTTGTACCTGAAGAATCGGAACGAACAACAAGCTTGATCTTCTGGTTTGGAAGTGTGTAGTGACGAACAACTGAAATTGTCTTCATTACTACTGGAGCACCAGCGGCTGTCTTCTTCACAGAACCATCAGCATTCTTTGCGAATACAACCTGTGGGGTTGCGCGGTTGTTGTCAGCAAGAATTTCTGGATCGTTCCACATTGTTACAACGCCAGCAAAGATATCTGAAAGTGTCTTCTCTGAGAGGTAGAGATCCTTCTTACCAGGAAGATTGTAAACAACAGCGATAGGTGCCATTACTAGAGGAATGTTCAAAACTGTTGATTTTGCAGGTGCGTAACCTGAATCTGAGAAGTTAGCTTCGAAAATACCAGCATCTTGGTTCTTCTGTCCGGTACCTGAATCTGAAGAGTTATATGTGAATGTGTTGCCTGTGCTGTTCTGCCAAGCGACCTTACATCCGTTAAGCAAGTTTGCATCAAATGATGATCCGCCAGCTTGGATTGATACTGCTGCGAATGCAGTTTGTGTAGCAACTGCTGCTGTTGCAATAGCAACGATTGCAACTTTAATGGAGCGTGAAAGCTTCATGTGTTCCCCTCGAAAATAAAGCCCACCTAATTGGACTTGTTGGTGGAAATCTATGGACGAGAAGAAACTTGCGGTTGACCCACTCTTAATTGCGAGTGGGTTCTAAGTGAACAAATGGTTAACGAATTTATGCTTAACCGAAGCGCCCTGTGACGTAATTTTCTGTGCGCTTATCTTTTGGACGAGAGAAGATGTCATTGGTAGATCCCACTTCAACCATCTGCCCAGGGCCACCATCTGACAGGAAGAAAGCCGTGTAGTCAGAGACGCGAGCAGCCTGTTGCATGTTGTGGGTCACGATAATGATTGTCACACTAGAAGAAAGGTGTGAAATCGTTTCTTCGATTCGAAGGGTAGATCCTGGATCAAGTGCTGAACAGGGTTCATCCATCAGAAGGACTTGTGGTCGAACCGCTAGCGCTCGAGCAATACAAAGACGTTGTTGTTGACCTCCTGAAAGTGAGCCACCATGAGTATTAAGACGATCTTTTACTTCGCCCCAAAGGCCAGCTCGCTCCAAACATTCTTCAAGTAGGTCATCTTTATTTTCAACTTTTAGTTGAGCCAATTTCAATCCCGCTAAAACATTCTCCGCGATTGTCATTGATGGGAATGGATTTGGCTTCTGGAAAACCATTCCAACTTTCAGACGAATCTTTGTGACGTCAACACCAGGTGCGTAGATATCTTCTCCGTTTAGGAGAACTTCACCTGCCATAGCGGCGCCCGGAATAAATTCATGCATTCGATTCAATGTGCGAAGGAATGTTGACTTACCGCAACCAGATGGCCCAATTAGCGCTGTGACTGTGCCAGACCAGAAATCAAGAGACACATCTGAAAGCACATGCTTCTGTCCGAACCATGCGTGAATGCCACGTGCCTCTAGGCCAACACCAAGTGCTTGGCTACCAGGCTTCTTATCTACATGCATCGCTGCAATTGCGGATAAAGAACCCGGAGTTGTTGTTGTCTCCATCTTTTCCCCTTCATTATTCTCTGAATTAATGCTCATTATTTTGCGCCAACCTTTCTATTACCAAGGAATCTGGCGATTGAAAACAATGCAATAACGATTACGAGAAGTACCAAAATACCTGCCCAAGCACGAGTGATAGCTTCGGGGGTACCGGAAGCAAAGGCCTGCCAAATATAATTTGGTAGAGAGCCCATCGATCCACTAAACATATTGAAATTCTTCGCTCCGCTGCCGCCGGTAAGTAACAGTATTGGCGCTGTTTCACCAGCTACGCGCGCAACTCCAAGGATCATTGCAGTGATAAGTCCGCTGCGAGCAGCAGGAACAACGACAATTGCAACTGATCGCCATTGAGTTCCACCAAGTGCTACGCCAGCTTCACGAAGATCATTTGGAATCAATTTCAACACTTCTTGAGAAGTTCTAGCGACAGTTGGAATCATTAAAATTGCAAGAGCAAGTGAACCTTGAATTCCGTTCACAGTTTTTGTAAGCGGTACCAAGATTGCTGCGTAAATAAAGAGACCCGCAACAATGGAGGGCACTCCAGACATTGCCTGAACAAGAAATTCGATTGGTCGGGTAAAGCGTCCACGAATTTCAGTTAGGTACACAGCTGTCAAGATTCCAATTGGGACGCTAATAATCATTGCGAAGATAACAAGTAATCCCGTTCCTACAATCGCATGAATAAGTCCGCCCTGGGAAACAGGATCAGTAAATGCATTGGAGCGCATGTCGGATGTAAACAACGAAAGATGCAATCCTTTATGGCCGCGAATCCACACTGTCGCCAAAATACTGAGAATTGGAGTAACTGCAACAAGTATTGCCATGGTAACTAATCCACGGAAGAAACTATCAACGGCTGCTGGTCGGCCCGCTTTGCGTAAATGGAATACGAAATCAATCGCTAGATATGCGATTGCAAAAATTACAAAATATGCGAGCTTTCCCTTGAGCGGCGTAAGAGCAACAACAAGTATCGATACAAGCGCAGCAAAAACGAAAATGCTGCCAGTTTCTACGCGATCCTTGCGGGAAGCTTTCCACGGCCTTTGCGGAACGATTTTCGATGCTTGCGGAATAGTAGACATTAGCGGCCACTCTTTCCGGTGCGACTAACAATCAAATTAGCCAGTGAATTCACAATGAGAGTCAGGATAAATAGAACTAATCCAGCGGCCATAAGCGCCTTGATTTCGTATGGGCTTGCTTCGCCGAATTTCAGTAAAATCATTGAAGCGACGTTTCCTCCGGCGCTAAATAGGATTTGCCAATTCACTTGGTAGACAATGTTGAGCACTGTATATACGGCAACGGTTTCGCCCATTGCACGGCCAAGACCAAGCATGACCCCGCCAACAATTCCAGAGCGAGCAAATGGGAATGCGACTGCTCGAAGCATTGCAAAGCGAGTGCCACCAAGTGCGTATGCCGCTTGAATACGATCAAGTGGAGTTTGGGCAAATATTTCACGAGAAATTGATGTAACAATCGGAATGATCATGATTGCAAGAACTAATCCTGCAATGAATGGTGAGCGTGATACATATGGCTCTGGGAGTTTGAAAAATGGAATCCAACCAAGGAATTTGTTGAGAAGTTTGGCCCAATATTCAGCTGAAGACTCAAGAACGAAGAAGCCCCACAACCCAAACAAAACAGATGGAAAAGCAGCCATCAAATCAATGGCCGTAACCATTATTTTTTTAATAGATGGTGGTGCATAAAACGTTAAGAAGATTGCGGCGCCTACGCTTATAGGTACACCGACTGCAATCGCGATAACAGCAAGAATCAAGGTACCGATGAGCATCGCAGCTATTCCGAAATGCGAATTTGCTGTATCTACTTTTCCTGAATCAGAGACCACTGCTTGCCAATTACTGGAAGTTAAGAAATGTAAACCTTGTTGATGGAAAGTGTCGTATCCATTTATAAGGAGAAACAAAAGAATTAGTCCAAGGATGACAAGGGATGACAAACCACCAGTAGTAACGACCGCGCGAAAAACACGATCAGAAAAACGAGGACGCGTTGTTATTTCACGCTTCGCGGGCAGGGCGGGGCGCTCGGTAACTTGGGCTGAACTCACATGGGGATACTCCCCCCTTTCGGGGGTTGATAGTTGGCTCATTAGTTAACAGAAGGTGAACGAATGGTGAAATGAAGGGGCTCTGCCTTAAGGTGGGCTCATGGCCACCGAACTCCCAAATTTGATCTGGGTTGACTGCGAAATGACCGGGCTGAGCATCGAAAATGATGCCCTGGTTGAGATCGCTGTCCTGGTTACCGACTCTCAATTAAATGTCCTAGGCGAAGGCGTCGACTTAGTCATCAATACTTCTCAAGAGAAGCTCGATGGGATGAATGATTTCGTGCGAGAAATGCATACCGCTTCAGGGCTCATTACTGAGATTCCAAACGGAGTCACACTTGAAGAGGCTTCTACCAAGATTCTTGAATACCTCAATAAATATGCTCCCGGGGCTGGAAAGTCACCTCTTGCTGGAAACTCTGTTTATGTTGATCGCCTCTTCATTGCTCGTGATCTGCCAGAAGTTAATGCCTACCTTCATTACCGAACTATCGATGTCTCTTCCATCAAGGAACTGGCTCGCCGTTGGTACCCACGCGCCTATTTTGCCGCTCCAAAGAAAACCGGCAATCATCGAGCACTCGGTGATATTCGCGATTCAATCGATGAGTTGGACTACTACCGCGCTCATATTTTCGTACCGGCGACCTAACTCTTTCCCGTATAATTAGCCTTTCCAGTGCTCCATGGTGGTCGTAGCTCAGCTGGTAGAGCATCCGGTTGTGGTCCGGAATGTCGCGGGTTCGAGCCCCGTCGATCACCCCAACATTTAACGCAGGAAACTGCGTCAACGCGCAAGGGAGCTTGAAATGCCTCATATGATTTTCGATGTTGTAATTGAAATTCCTGCGGGTAGTCGCAACAAATACGAAATCGATCACAAGACCGGAGAAATCCGCCTTGATCGTATGCTCTTCACATCCACTCGTTATCCATATGATTACGGTTTCGTAAAGAACAGCCTCTCCCTTGATGGAGATCCACTTGATGCTCTTGTTCTTCTTGATGAGCCAACTTTTCCTGGTTGCGTTGTAAGTTGCCGAGTTGTTGGTATGTATCACATGCAGGATGAAGCTGGCGGAGATGACAAACTGCTTTGTGTTGCTGCCGGCGATATTCGTAAGAATGACTTGCAAGATTTAAATGACGTTGCCGAATATGACCTGAACGAAATCAGTCACTTCTTCCAGGTTTACAAAGCGCTAGAACCAGGCAAGAAAGTATTTGGGGGCGAATGGGTGGGACACGTGGCTGCTGAGAATGAAATAAATGCAAGCTACGCACGTTATAAAGAAAGTCATTAATTCAATGAGTCTTTCAACCGCCAGACGGGTCACAACACTGGATTCGGGCGTCCGAGTCCGCACAAATGAGCAAGGTTTCGACGCGCTTTAAGCAATTTTCGCAGAATCTGTCATCGCTGATAGGGTCTGCACCGCAGTAAAACTTTGGGTTGTTAGCTCAGTTGGTAGAGCAAGTGACTCTTAATCACTGGGTCGGGGGTTCGAGTCCCTCACAACCCACCAAAGTTTTTCACTTCAATAAAAAAGGGCTGAAGCGGTTAGCCCCAGCCCTCTTTTTCGATTTATTAGATTTCTTCCTCGACCCAAACGCCGCCACTCTTGAACATGATTTTTGGATTCTTTTGGCGATCTGCGTTTTGTGCTTCCCACTTCTTATCGGCAAACACTTTTGCAGCTGCCTTGCCGAAAGCCTCATGGCTTTCGTGCTTCACGAGAATTACGTAAGAATTTTCTTCCCCGTACCAACCGGCCATTACCTTCACTTTTGCTCCTGTTGCATCACGCAAATCGGAGACAAATTCCTTTAGGCGGGCACGAGCATCTGCATCAGTTGTCTTCTCGTAAGCATCAACTTTCCATACTTCCCATACTTGTGGCATGTTCTCTCCTAATATATTTATAGATTAGGGCCCATAGCCCCACTGCCAGCAGAACATATCTGCGCTTTCGGTAGAGGGGTAAGCAAATCACAGGGGGCTAGACAATGGAATAGGAAATTAAAGTTTTCTAATTTGAGCTTGGTTTGTCAGCGAAGAAAGGCAACATCAACTAACCCAAGAATCAACAGGCACGCTGCCACGCCAATACTGCCAGAGCGACCAAGTCTTTGTGGGGCGCCAAGAATCCCCTGGGATATGTCCCACTGCAGGTCCTTCAATACGTTGAGAAAATGAAACGCTGTAGCAAAAAGCGCAAATCCCAAATAGATCCACAACGGAGGGTTGATCCCATTAGCTTTATAAATTGCCCACGGCATTGCTCCGAAAGAAATAATGTAAGGCAAGGGAGAAAGGATGGTGCGCTTTAACTTTAGGTTGTAACCAGTTGCGCTAAGCAATCCGAGTAAATGAATTGCAGTTCCAATTATTCCAAGGGGGCCAATTAACGAAAGGATTAGTGCGGCAATGATTGCAATCAGAATTGAACGCTTCAAAAATTCAGGCGATAGCTCACCGCTAACCAATGGCTTTTTGCTCCGAGCGGCCTGGGAATCGAGATCAAAATCTAAAACGTCATTCGACCATCCCACCACAAACTGACCCGCCAAAATTGCAGATGCGATTTCCAAACTTTGCGGCACAGAAAATTGTGTAGTTGCGAGTGAAAAAGAAACGAATACGACAAGAAGAGTTGGCCCGGCATGACTCGCTTTAGCCAGTGAAACCAGTTTGGTCCCAGTGCCGACGCCTTGATTCACTCTCCTAGTTAATAGGAATCGACCTATAAATCAAGCACGAGTCAAAATGCTTGCCACTTACTCGGGGTGCCACAACTTCTGGAGGGCTCTAGAATGGGGCCATGGACATTCAGAAGGTCATCCTCTACTACGGTTTCACACCAGTAGCTGATCCTTTGGCGCTAAAGATGTGGCAGCTCACCCTTTGTGAGTCCCTCAATCTCAAGGGGCGCGTTTTAATTTCTGAACATGGGATAAACGGGACCTTGGGCGGAAACATGTCCGACCTCAAGAAGTACGTACGTCAAACAAAGTTATACCCAGGTTTTAAGAAGATCGATTTCAAATGGTCTGAGGGGCAAGGCGATGAATTCCCTCGCCTCAGTGTCCGAGTAAAAAAAGAACTCGTATCCTTTGCAAGTCCAACTGAAATTCAAGTAGATGTGAATGGCGTAGTGAACGGTGGAAAACACCTTCGTCCGGAAGAAGTAAATGCCCTGGTTGAAGAACGAGGCGATGACGTTACATTTTTTGATGGCCGAAATGCTTTTGAAGCAAAAATAGGAAAATTCCGTGGCGCCATAGTTCCAGATACCCTGAGTTCTCACGACTTCATCGGTGAAATTGAATCTGGAAAATACGATCACCTGAAGGAAAAGCCAGTCGTTACATATTGCACTGGCGGAATTCGTTGTGAAATCCTCTCAGCAGTCATGGTGAATCGTGGCTTTAAAGAGGTATATCAAGTTAAAGGCGGAATTGTTCGGTACGGAGAAAAGTACGGGAACGACGGGCTATGGGATGGTTCGCTCTACATCTTTGATAAGCGCATGGTTCAGGATTTCAGTAAGGATCCAGAAATTATTGGCGAGTGCGAAAAATGTAATGGAAAAACAAAGAGCTTTCGAAATTGTGCAAATGCTAAATGCCACCAACTTATCTTGCTATGCGATGAGTGCGCAGCAGAACAATCAAACACTCAATGTGGCCACACCCCATTAAGAATGAATCACAAAGATATGGTTGGTTAAAAAATGTCTACCCAGCATCCATTTGCACTTCTTAAAGTAGAACGTGAATTAACCGAGGAGCAGCGTGCAATTCAGGCCGTAACTCGCCAATTCGTGAATGAGCGAATCAAGCCAAATATTGCAGAATGGTTTGAGAGCGGTGAACTGCCAGCTCGAGATTTAGCTAAGGAACTCGGCTCAATTGGTTTACTTGGAATGCATTTACAGGGTTATGGATGCGCGGGAACTGATGCCACCTCCTACGGTTTGGCGAATATGGAACTTGAAGCCGGGGATTCTGGAATTCGCTCTTTGGTATCAGTCCAAGGCTCACTCGCGATGTTTGCTATTTATGCTTATGGCTCAGAAGAACAAAAGCAGGAATGGCTTCCACGCATGGCAAAAGGTGAAGCGATTGGATGCTTCGGTTTAAGTGAAGCTGACCACGGATCTAATCCAAGTGGAATGTTGACACATGCCAAGCGCGATGGAGATGACTGGATCATCAACGGAAATAAAATGTGGATTACAAATGGCACATTGGCCGATGTTGCTGTGATTTGGACCCAGACCGAAGAAGGTATGCGTGGGTTTGCTGTACCGACTACGACTCCTGGATTCAAAGCAAATCTGATTAAACATAAACTTTCACTCCGAGCATCGGCAACTGCAGAACTTGTCTTTACTGATATGCGTGTACCTGATTCAATGCGATTGCCACTTGCAACAAGTCTGCGCGCTCCCCTGATGTGTCTTGCTGAAGCACGCTACGGAATTATCTTTGGAACGGTCGGAGCAGCACGGGATTCATTTGAGACTGCACTTGCATATGCCTCAACCCGCGAGCAATTTGATGGACCGATATCTAGGCATCAGCTCACTCAAGGAAAACTTGCGAGCATGGCAACAGATTTAACAACTGCTTATTTGCTTGCGCTGCATATTGGAAAGCTTAAGGATGCGCATGAAGTTACTCCGGAACACATCAGCATGGGTAAATTTAATAATGCTAATACCGCTTTAGAAATTGCAAGAACTGCGCGATCAATATTGGGAGGGGCTGGAATTACTACTGAATACTCAGTCTTCCGTCATATGGTGAATTTGGAAACAGTACTTACTTACGAAGGAACGCACGAGATTCATCAGCTAGTAATAGGTCAAGCACTTACTGGCATTGCATCTTTCCGCTAGTCGTCAGCACCCAAAATAGGCGGAGCACTTCGGTACTCAACAGGTGTCTGTGAAAATGTAATGGGATTAGCGATTGTTTTGCTTCCATTTATCTCCACGATTGGATTTAATCCGAGTTGAGTCGCAGTCTCTATTGCACCCTTAATATTTTGAATGGGACCAGCGGGAACTCCAAGACTCATTAATTTAGCACTCCACTCTTTTACTGGTTGAGCCATCAGCGCCGTCTCAATCAGTTCGTGCAGTTCACTTCTATTTTCCACTCGCAAAGTATTCGTCGCAAAGCGTGGGTCCACTTTAATTCCAAGTGCCTTTATCAATATGCCAAATTGGCGATCATTACCTACGGCAATAATCATGTGTCCATCCTTGGCTTTGAAGGATTCATACGGAGCGATGCTGGGATGCGCATTTCCGATTGCTGTAGGAACTACGCCTGCTCCGGTAAATGCCGCTGATTGATTAACCATGGCAGAAAGTGCCGAAGACATGAGGTTAATTTCGATTTTTTGACCTTCACCGGTCTTATCGCGATGATGAAGCGCCGTTGTGATGGCGAGCGCCGCATGAAGTCCAGCAATTACATCAACGAGTGCGACTCCAACTTTCGTAGGGTGGTCTGAATCTATTCCCGTGATGCTCATAAGCCCGCTCATGCCTTGTACGAGCAAGTCATATCCGGGAAGTTCGCGCGCTTGTGGTGAATTTCCAAATCCAGATATTGATACATAAATAAGAGCTGGATTTTTCCGCGAGAGCTCTTCGTATCCAAAACCAAATTTCTCCATCGTTCCTGGCGCAAAGTTCTCCACTACAACAGAGCTCTTATCTATGACCGACCGAGCCTTGGCGATTCCTTCTGGCGTTGAAAGGTCTGAAGTGATCGCGCCTTTATTGCGATTGATTGATTGAAAATATGTCGAAACACCATCGGCATCAAATGGTGGACCACAAGTACG
>CAIMSI010000049.1 GCA_903844115.1 uncultured Actinomycetes bacterium | reverse complement strand
GCCCGTAACTACCATGGCTTTGGCTTTGCCATCCAGCAGGTGAGCGATATTTTGTCGGAAATGTTCGACAATGATTGAAACCTTTGAGCCTATGTTTGTTGGATGCAATTTGACCCATCGCATCAATTCTTTAAGTTCATCCGCTTGGTCGACGAGTGGTGCGTCGCTGTCATATTCCTCACCATTGTGAGTTAGCTTGAATGCAACTTTGAGTATGTTGCGCTGAAGGCATCCTGTTGGAATCTGAGCGGAGAAGCCAATGTAATTGCGACTGGGGAGCCACGCAGTTCTCAAAGATTAAGTGCTTTGAACGCAATGCTTGAGAATATAGTCTCTGTCCCTTGCATACTTAATCCTTATCGGGATTTGGTTCTTAAAAATCCTTTCAAAGGTCTAACTTCTTCGGATTTTAATGACACTAAAATTGGCAGTTCGGGTGAGGTACTACATTCTGAAGCACTTCTAGATTTGGATTCTGGAGTACCTTTCCTGAAGAGTGGAGGCTCCATTTGTTCTGATGGGAGCTATTCATCGTCAGTGGGAAGAGGAACCTGTTCATGGCACGGGGATACGCCTCCAACAGGGGCCATAAGTGGGATATGAGTAGTTGGGAAGTAATCCCAAAGCCAGGACTGTAATAGTGAGATAGCGGGCAAGCTTTGGAAACTAGCTGAAATTATAAAGCTAGTTCTATTTATGGCTACTTATTGTTCTGGTTAAGCTCAGAACGACTAAGTAGCGTCCGACCTTAAGGTTCCCACTACAAAAGTTACAAGCCAAGCGCCAATACCTAGAGCTAGTATCACTAAAGAATAGACGAGTCCGTGCCTTAACAAGGCGATGAGGAATGCTAAAGGGGTAGCAAAACTCATGGGAGTAAATGCCATACCCACCGTACGTGGGAAAAGGAAGATACCGATAACAGTCAGTACTCCTAGAATTGCGAAGGCTCCACCCAGCCCCGATGAGAGTAGTGAGTTTTGAGAGCTGTCTTTAGTCCAGGCAGCCGCAAGGTATGAGAATAGGAAGCTTATGCCAGCTAAAAAACCTATCAATCCTGCCCCCTAGTCCTGTTTGCGGTTTCTCGCTGAACGGCTGCTCTGCAAGTTCCGTGCTATGAGCCTACTTTTATGGGTCTGTTTTGCCTAGGTTTTGCCCAGGTTTAAGGGAAAATTCCACTGTTTTAAAGGGATTTATTGCACTGTAAACTATCCAAACAAGCGTAGATGGGAGTTAGGGCGACCTCGCAGTCCTCACTGCTAATGAGGTAGGCCCGTTAAACGGCCTCGGAGGTTCAAATCCTCTCGTCTCCGCCAAGTTCATGCAACTCCGGCAGTTAGTCGAATCTCTCTAATGATTTAGAAAGTCAATCGCCTTCTCAATTATTTGGGGAGTTTTGTTATACATCAGTGAAATATGGCCTTCCCCGGATTCCAGGAAAAGTTCAGCATTGCCCAATTTTTCGGCCAGGAAGTATCCATGAGCTGGTGTGCACAATCGATCTTCATCGCCCTGGAATACGGCAACTGGTTTAGTCATAGCTTCGAGGTCAATGCCCCAAGGAGAGGCGTCACTTTCAAAATCATCCAATGCACCAAAATCTCCAGGTGCTAATCCATGGTTCATTGCATCTGATAAGTCACTCCTGAACTCACCGCTACAGATTTCAATATCTTTGCTCGAGAGTCCTTCACCTAATAGCTGCACGACTTGATTCGGTTTGCACGTTCTAAATTCTTCTAAAGACGGGAATTCAAAATCTCCCGAAGCTCCATTCTTGGGCGGATATTTTTCAATGAATGAATCCCAATCGTCGCTAACGCGAGGAGCATCACCGGCGATAGTTACCGCGCCTTTACATCTCACATCTTGTAGATCCGAGATTGCCGCCGGACTACCACTTGACCACCCCAATGAAACAAATTGTTTTACACCAAAATGCTCAATGGCTTTTTGGGTTTCAAGGTACTAATCGTGCGCCCGTCGACCTTCTCGCCGTGTGCTGCCTGCGTATCCTGGCCGAGTGACTCCGATTGCAAAGAATCCCCGGTCGAGAGCGATGCGGAAGAGAGGTGCCATATTTTCAGAAGAACCAAGTGCTCCATGGTGAAGGACAACCGCGGAAGCTTGTGGGTCACCTTCGGTCACTACCTCTAAGATTCGATTGTTATTAAGTGGGATTGAGTGAGTTTGCATTTCAGAAATATTACAGACGAGCCTCGCGATATAGAGCAATTGCTCGCGTGTTGCCCGCGACTAGACCGCATAGCCCGGTCGAGTGCGTCTCACTCCTAATGAGGTAGGCCCGTTAAACGGCCTCGGAGGT
>CAIMSI010000048.1 GCA_903844115.1 uncultured Actinomycetes bacterium | reverse complement strand
TTCAAGAATTAGAACCGATGAACGCCAAGGTAGTTGCGCTCTCATCTACCGGATTTAACGGTGTTATTACTGCGCCCGAGCCTTTCGGAGTTCTATGTAAAGAATTTTTTGGAGCTGAAAGAGTTGCCATAATAGATGACGGATTAGCAGGCTTCATTGGAGCACTCCATGGACACGATGGTGTTGCCTTAACCATCGGAGGTGGCGTTGTCAGTGTTGGTGGTCGCGACGGAAAGTTTGCACACCGTGATGGTTTAGGTAGCACCTTTGGCGATGAAGGTGGTGGGTTTTGGCTAGGCAAACTTGGAATAACTAAAGCTCTTGGTATTCGCCAAGGTCGAGGAGATGACCACAAACTTCTAACCCTGCTTGAAGAAAACATTGCAGCTTTTGATGCACTAACTGTAAAAAATGCTACCGAATCTGTCACGTTAGCAATAAATTCTGCTCAACACGTTCTTGATGCTGCCGATGCTGGAAGTACTGCGGCTATTGAAATTCGTGAAGAGGGTGCGCGACTATTAGGCCAAACTGTAATTGCAGCTTGGCTAGGCACGGGTGGTTCTAAAGACGAAGCACCTGAGATTGCAATTAAAGGCGGGCCCGCCAAAAATGCAGCTTATGTAGCTTCTATTCAGAAAACAATTGTGAAAACTTTGCCGAACGCTACATTCATGACGGCTCGTGGAGATAACTTAGATGGGGCTACTTGGATTGCTGAAAATATGTTGCACGATGCGGCGCCGCTACTGCGCTGGGCTAGCAACTAATTTATTTAGGCTCCATGCAATCTGTTCAACCTTAAGATTGCCCGCGACGGGTCAGTAGTGTTTAGAAATTGATAGACGTACGGTGTTATTATGGCTTGTGAGAAAAAAATCTCTAGTCGTCGCCGCCGTCTTCGCTACCTCGTTACTGCTCCCTGCAAACGCTTCCGCCGCTTTGCAAGCAGGAAGTGCTTGCACTAAAACCGGGGTAACAACGATTCTCTCCCCTGGCGTCAAGCTCGCCTGTAGCAAATCCGGTAAGAAACTCCTTTGGGCCAAAGTCCCAGTAGTAAAGGTAGTTGCAGCTTCATTCTCATCACAAGATATTGAAAAAGCCGTAGCTGATTCTTGGGCCGTGTGGCGAACAAATAAACTTAATGCAACTCCAAAATTGCTTCTCAAATCCCAAGCTGGCTATGCCGAAGATTGGCAAGTTGTCACCAAGAAGGCAGTTACTTATCTCTTAAACGTTCTCAATGGCAATGGGCTTAAAATGGTTCCGACGCCTTTTTTTGCTTTTGGCGAGACAGAAGAATTCAGAGCCGAAGCTTTTAAGGAGTACGGCTGCAAGGCTCCCTACATGAAAGACATGGAACTGGCTATCTACTGCGCTGCTGCGGACATCGGTAGTGGTGGGCTTCGCTTAGGTAGACCAGGTGAGCCAATGGCAAATGGATACAAATTAACTGATCAAGATATTAAGTTGCTGACCTACTTTGACTTGCACGAAGTCGCAATTTTTTATGAAGCTCAAGCACAATATGGAAATGTTGCCTACGACGGTACAAAAAGCCAAATTCCATCTTGGTTGCGTGAAGGTACTGCGCAAATTGTTGCCCTACTTGGAGCAAATGATTTGATCACTCCTGGTGGCGCCTATTCTGAATTCAGAGCAGATGCAAGACCATTTGGACCAAAACCAGAGGGCCTCTGCGACAAAGATCTCCAAGACTACGAAGGCTTGGATAAGCATTGGTCTAGCGAGTGCACAAACTCTCAAAACTTCTATGCAGTTGAATTACTCGTGGCAATGCACGGTGGATTTGACGCTCTTTATAATTTCGACATCCTTTACGGCAAGAATGAAGACTGGACAGCAGATTTTAAGAAGGCCTTTGGTATCTCACGAGAAGAGTTCTACAAGGAGTGGTATTCCTACTTGGGAATCCCACAAACGCAATGGCCTACGATTCGCGCACCAAAACCTGCAGAGCACTACTGAGTGCCGATTGTTCAGGGGCGCATTTACACGACTACTCTTACCCACGACAACCCCGCTTGTTAGGCCTGCGGGTACCGGGAATGTGATGTGGTTGGCGTCGACAACAGTGAAGCGCGAGCAGGGGGCATTAGTTTGGGAAACCTTATGC
>CAIMSI010000047.1 GCA_903844115.1 uncultured Actinomycetes bacterium | reverse complement strand
CCAACTGTTGCAGAAAACTCTTCCTCGAATGCTTTTACTTCTGGACCTTGTGCCAACATTCCAGAACGCAGGACGCGATCAACTGCTTCGCGTTCTTCATCTCCGATGATTGGTTTTGCTGCTGGAATCATTATGGTCCTTTTTTGTTTATTCTTGTTTTATTCTTGAACTAGTTTTTCGGGCGATACTTCCTTGTACGTTGCGCCAGTTTCTGGACAACGAAAGCGATTATCTCCAATTTCTTCCAGTGGAAGGCCCGCGCGACCCACCCAACGGATGCGTTTTGCTGGGACTCCTGCCACAAGTGCGTACTGGGGAACGTCTTTTGTGACTACTGCCCCTGCTGCGACCAGCGCCCAAGCGCCAATTGATACTGGAGCGACGCAGACTGCGCGTGCACCTATTGAAGCCCCATCACCAATTGTGACTCCGACGGCCTCCCAATCTGATGAACTTTTGATACTTCCATCAGGATTAATAGCTCGTGGAAACTGATCATTTGTTAGAACGGCAGCGGGTCCAATAAAAACTCCGTTACCCAATTTTGCAGGTTCATAAACAAGTGCATAATTTTGAACTTTGCAGTTATCGCCAAGAATTGCGCCACTTCCGATATAGGCACCTCGACCAATAATGCAATTAGTTCCAAGGACTGCCTTATCGCGGACTTGGGCTAGATGCCAGATAGAACTGCCATCGCCAATGGATGCGCTTGGATCAATATCAGCGCCGGGAGCGATTCGTACGGTCACGGCTAAAGTCTATCGTGGACGGGAGAGGCTCATAACGGCTTGAACGAAGGCCCCATATTCACTTTCACTGTCTAAATTCTGCTCAGCCCATCTCTTTGCTTGGGCACGAATGGCGCGAATCTCATCAGGATTAGATTCCCAGTGATTGAGAAGCGCAGCGACCTCTGTGGAATCGGGGGCTATCTTTCCGGCGCCACTTTCATTGATCAATGCAATGCATCGCGGAAGTGGAGTACAAATTGTTGCTAATCCCGAACTCATATATTCATACAACTTGCTAGGTACGGCTTCAATAAAAGCAGGTGTTGATTCTAATAACGTTAAACCTACCCATGCGTTTGCTGCAAATTTCCAAGAATCTTTGGGAGCTAATCGGCCATGAAAAGTTACACGAGGTGCGGCCGGTGAATTAATTTTCCAGGCATTAACAGCGTCCATATCGGAAGCGGCCACATTGCCGATGATTTCAAAATTCCACCCGGGCGCTTTTTCAGCGCTTTCTAGAATAGTGAATAAGCCACGAGACTTTCGAACATCGCCAATATAAATTGCTGTTGGTGTCAACGACAATTCTTTGCTTATCGTAAGAAGTGATGCATCAGGAAGATTGCGCACAACCAATCGTTTCCTCGCGCTAAAAGGTGGAACTTGGGTATCTGCAACAGAAGTTAAGTCAGAGAGGGAGGCAAGGCGTGTTGCAAGCCGGGCAACAATTCTCGCCGCAAATCCCACCCAACCTTTAGCCCATTTTCGATCTTTCAGAAGTTGAACATAATCTTCGTGAACATCGGCGACAATTTTGCGTCCTCGTAATTTCGCAATGAGCCAAGCAGGAGGAAGCAGGTCGGGAGCGACAACAATCCACACATCTGCTTTTGTCATTAAAGGAAGAAAAATGTCGCGTGCAATTCGCCCAAGAAAATTTCGCTTGCCAGGTGCCTTGAAAAAAGTCACACCGTGCGGTGCGTTCTTGGCATCACCCAGTGCGCGAACTTCAACGTTGCATCCGCCTTTTACAAGAGCATTACTCAATCGGTGCAGGCGCGCATCGGCAACATCATCTGCTGAAGTCAGGATCGCTACCGAAAGAGTCACGTGAGCATTCTAAGGGGCTATTACTTGCGCCGAGCTAGAACTTCAAGATCAGAGCTTTAGAAATCCTCTAGATTCGAAGGAAGTGTGCCTACGTTGAGGAATTGAAGGTACTTATCGGTTATTTCACCGGCATCACCCTTGGCCAAGATTTCACCTTTGTGCATCCAAATAGCGTGCGTACATAGGTCTTTTACTGTTTGCAACGCGTGAGAAACAATGACGATAGTGCGCGCTTCTTGCACGAGTTCTCTCATACGAAGGAAAGATTTCTCTTTGAACGCGGCATCACCAGCGGAGAGTGCCTCATCCAGCAGCAAAATATCAGGAGTCATTGCAACAGCAACTGCGAATGCAACGCGGCCATACATACCCGAGGAATAGGTTCGCACTGGCATATCAATGAAGCCATCGGGAAGATCAGCGAAGCGAGCAATCTCATCTGTTTTTGATGCAATCTCATCTTTTGTTAGTCCCGATGCAAGGCCACCGAGAATAATGTTGTCGCGGCCTGAAAGAGAAGGATTAAAGCCCACGCCTAGTGCGAGGAGTGTAGAAATTCTTCCGTTCACAATTATGCGGCCCTCAGTTGGAGGAAGGATGCCTGCAATAGAGCGCATTAAAGTTGATTTACCAGCACCATTGGCGCCAACAATTCCAAGCACAGAGCCATGAGGTATATCAAGGTTCATATGTTTAACAGCTTCAACTGTACGCATGCGAACTTTCTCGCCTTTACTTGCGCGCATCACAGCATTCTTCAACGTCTTCTTTGTATCTACGTTGATCTTGTACGTGATTGAAAGATCTTCAATGCGAACAGCCAAATCATTTGGCATGTCAATTAGCGCGCGCTTGCCTGAACGCTTATCTGAGCGCGTACCTGCGTGCGTACCTGTGTCGAGGGCGCCACGAGAATCTTTAGATGCGGACAGCGAAATCACGCTCCCTTGAAATAAAGAAGTAGCCACCAACAAACATTGCCAGGACTGCCCAGACAAAAAGTCCGATCAGTTGAGCAAGTGTTGGGGCATGTCCTCGAATCCAAATTTCAGCTGTTGCTGAAAGAGCTGGACCGAGTGGGTTGATATACAAAATTGCTCGATGCCATCCATGCAACATTTCAGGGAGCCAGAGAACTGGAGATCCATATAACCAAATGCGCGTTGTGTATGACAATAATTTAGAGGTGTCTCGGAAGTACACATTCATCGTTGCAAAAATGAGGGCCATTCCAAATGCCGTGAAGCCCAAACATATTGTCACGTACGGAATCCAAAGCAGGGCCCATGTGAAGATATGAATATCCGCTTTAGGAATAAAGAACTTTCCAACGACGACCACGACGATGTAAACCGGGATTGTTGGAAGGTATTGCCAGAAGGAACGAATTGCTGAAGATAATGGAAGCAATGATCGAGGGAATGCTTGGTTAAGAATCAATCGGCCGCCAGCAGTGATTGATTGAGCGCCATCATTGATGACATTTTGCGCAAAGTAAAAAGTGAAAAGGCCAATGAGGATGTGCGCCAACGTTGTGAATCCATGAGCTTTATCTGATCCACCGCGCAGCACCGTGACGAGCAAGAAGTAGACGAAAGCGAGGAGAAGTGGGTTGAGTACCAACCAAACTTTTCCGAGGTTGCTATCTAGGTATTCGGCCTTGTCGGCGAAACGGGCGAGTTCAAGTGAAAAACGTTTGCGTGCCCAGAATTCGCGCATATACAGGCGCACTGGTGGCAGAGATGCACGGTGTGGTTCGAAGACCTGGATCAACGGTTCAAATCCGACGCGGCTGTCATCTTTGGCACCACTCGCGCCAGATGCACTCCCACTGCTCGCGACAGATGCACTCGCGCCAGATGCACTCGCGCCAGATGCACTCGCGCCAGATGCACTCGCGCCAGATGCACTCGCGCCAGATGCACTCGCACCGCTTTCACTTCTCATAGGGCGTAAGTGTGCCATTAAGCAGTGTGAATTACACAGTTTCGCCATTTGCCTCGGTGGAAAGTGTCAGAAGTCGCGACTATTCGCGGCATGCGGCTACCTGCTTTCATCCCAAGTTATAACCAACCCATACCTCAACCACGGTAGTTGCAGAGAAAGAAGAAAAATGAAGAATCTCGACCAAAAACAGCAGACACATTTAATGCGTCGAACTGCTGTTGCATTAACCCTCGTAGCTCTCTCAATGAGTGCTGCATCAATCGATGGCGCTTTTGCAGCAGATGCAACTATCCCAAATGATCTGAGCACCACTGTTTCGGCCCCAGTTCTAGCTGATCCTCCTCAAAGTCCTGTAGTAACGACACCCGATGCAAATGTTGCGGCGACAACAGATGCTGCAGCAGTAACGAAAGCTGTCGCAGTTAAGAAGGTGACAGCCAAGAAAACTGTCAAAAAAAGTGCCGCTTCCACGGGCGCCTCTACCAAGAGCGTTGGAAATCGTGCGAAGAGAACTAATGCGGGAGCGAAAAGTAAGACTACAGCGAGCGCACTTAAAGCGGTGGCAACAACTTCTGGTACAACTCAGCAAGCAGCTGTAAAGAAAACTGCTGCAGTCAAGAAAACTGCTGCAGTCAAGAAAACTGCTGCTGTGAAGAAAACTGCTGCTGTGAAGAAAACTGCTGCTGTGAAGAAAACTGCTGCTGTGAAGAAAACCGGTGCAGTCAAGAAAACTGCTGCTGTGAAGAAAACTGCTGCTGTGAAGAAAACTGCTGCAGTCAAGAAAACCGCTGCAGTCAAGAAAGCAGCATCAGTCAAGAAAGCAGCATCAGTGAAGGCGAAGGCGGTCGCCAAGAAAGCAGCATCAGTGAAGGCGAAGGCGGTTGCCAAGAAAGCTGCTGTCAAAAGCGCCGCGAAGAAAAGCACAACTGCTGCAAAGAAGGTTGTCCGAAAAGTGAATCGCGCAATTGCAAAGCCACGTCCGCGCCTGCGTTTACGAGCATAGTCATAGAGCAAGAGTAATAGCCCTCATGAATTCGCATTTGAAGAGAGGCGACTAATCAATCAACGACCGATTCGCTCAATGAGATGAGAAGAACTGAGGGAAAGATGCGTCCTCCCTTGCGCGGTCTCGCGTAGGGGAGTACCTTCTTAATTAACAAGACGGGGGCTGTTATGCAAATTGTTTTTCATTCCAGAAATGCCAACCTTGCTGAAGATTTTCGCGGGATTGCTAAAGAGAAATTAGAAAGTCTTTTAAGATTTGGAATACAGCTGGATGAAATTAAAGTTGAAATAAAGCACGAAGCGAATCCACGGCATGGTAAGTCTTCCCATTCTGTCGTCCTTACTACGCATGGCAGTGGGCCGTTCATGCGGGCAGATGGCGCTGGTTTCAATGATCTTGCAGCATTCGATAAAGCCGTATCTGCGATTGAGTTACAGATTCGCAAAATTCATGAGCGGGAAAAGGATTACGCTCGAGAGACTCTGCGGGAAAAGACCATCAATGAATAGTGGCTCGTAACCAAACCCAACAGGTTTTCCCAATTTTTCGCGTGTAACATGATTCATAATCGAGTAGTCGCAACAGAATCTCATCCTTAGGCGTATCGTTACTGATGTGTTAGCGAAGATCCAAAGCGGGGTAGCCGAAGGTTGGTGGATGTTTTTCCATACCTTCTGGGCATTGGTTCTCGGTTTTACACTGTCGGGAATTGTGCAGTCATTTATTACCCGCAATTCGATGGAAGCAACACTTGGGAAGAGAAATTCTCGAACAATCGCTAAGGCCTCCTTTTTTGGTGTCATTTCTTCCTCGTGTTCCTACGCCGCATCTGCATTGAGTAGATCAATCTTCCTCAAAGGCGCAGATTTCACTCTATCTATGGTCTTTATGTTCGCGAGCACGAACCTCGTCATTGAACTTGGAATTGTTTTATGGCTAATGCTTGGATGGCAATTCGCCGTTGCAGAATTTGTTGGCGGAGCAATAATGATTCTTTTGTTGGCGCTTACTGTGCCAAGGGTCATTCCTCAAAAACTTTTAAACAAAGTTCGCGATGAACAACTCATTAAAGATGGCAAAAATCCAGCGCTTATTTCGCCCGCTAATGGCATGGGTTCACTTTCGATGGCTACGGATGACTCAGGGCAGACGCAGGTTGGTAAGTGGAGTAAACGCAAAAATTGGGCAAGTGCAGCTGGTTACACCATGGGCGATTTCATCATGCTTCGCAAGGAATTAGTGATTGGGTTCTTAGTAGCTGGTTTAGCCACAACTGTAGTTCCATTTTCATTCTGGCAATCCTTATTTCTTTCCGATCGCGGTTTTACTTCAGCTTTAGAGAACGTAGTCATTGGACCTTTTCTTGCCTTCATTAGTTTTGTTTGCTCAGTAGGAAATGTGCCTTTGGCCGCTGCACTTTGGCATGCTGGTATTACTTTTGGTGGCGTTATTGCCTTTATCTTTGCCGATCTCTTGGCTTTTCCATTAGTGATGATTTATCGAAAGTATTACGGAAATAAGATTGCTCTTCGTATGAGCTTTCTGTTTTGGGCAATCATGAGCACAAGTGGTCTCATCACCGAAGGCATCTTTTCTGCTCTCAATTTAGTTCCAGTTCAGATGCACCACGCCATGTCAATGAATCACTTTGGCTGGAATTACACATCGATTCTAGATTTAATTTTCTTGGTTATTTTGATCGTTGTTTTCTGGCTCTATAAGTCCCGTGATTCAAGTGAAGTGAGTGACTTTGCCCAGGACCCAGTTTGCGGAATGCAGGTTCGCAAGGACGATGCACCCGCATCAGTAGAAATCGATGGGATTCTGTACTACTTCTGCATGGACGGCTGCAAAGAGACCTTCCTTAAAACACATCAATCAAAGTAAAAATCTTCTGGTTAAGGGCAGGTAAATCCAAATTCTCTTTGGACATTTGCGGGAACCGTTCCGCAACCTACTGTCGCTGTTCCATAATCAATAACTTTCCATGCACCAGTCGAAGCACTTGCCCACCCATAAGCAGGATCAGTTACCGGTAAATACGGAATACTTTCAAAGATGATGTACTTGGAATTTGCTGTTGAATAACGAACATTAGTTATTGCAGAAATATAGTCTCCGACTTTAGCCATTAGCTG
>CAIMSI010000046.1 GCA_903844115.1 uncultured Actinomycetes bacterium | reverse complement strand
GGCTGAAAATGAGCTCAAAGGTCAGATAAAGCTGGCTCGCGTTGGGTCACAAACGCAGGCGATATTAACTTTTCCCGCCCACAAGTGAGCCATTCCTCACGAGTGTGGATACTCGTGGGTAGGGGGTTTGTAAGTAAGAATTAGGCTCATGACTAAAGTGCTGCCACAGATTATTCAGGGCGGCATGGGTGTTGCTGTTTCTAATTGGAAATTAGCGAAAGCCGTTTCCCAGCATGGTGGAATGGGTGTCGTTTCTGGAACTGCGATTGATGCCGTTCTGATCCGTCGACTTGAAAGTGGAGATGAAGGCGGAGATGTGCGTCGCGCACTTGCCGCATTTCCCAATCAAGAAACCGCCAATCATATTCTTGAGAAGTATTTTATTGAAGGCGGCAAAGCTGCCGATGTTTCATATTCAAACGCGCCAAAATTACTCATCAATGCTTCCCGGCATTCAAATGATCTATTAATCGTTGGAGCCTTTGTCGAAGTTTGGTTGGCCAAAGAAGGTCACAACGGATCTGTCGGAATTAACTTTCTAGAGAAAATTCAGATGGGATCAGCTGCCGGAATTATCGGCGCAATGATTGCAAAAGTTGATTATGTAATCATGGGTGCTGGAATTCCTCGCGAAATCCCGCGCTTCATTACAGAAATTGCACAGAAGAAGGCAAGCTATATAACAATTGATATTGTAAATGGGGAATCAGAGCGAATCACTTTGGACCCGGCAGAATTTATTGATGTGACTAAATTTGAATTTGTACGCCCAATGTTCCTCGCAATCATTATCAGCGATATTTTGGCTGCATATCTTGCTCGCGATGAGTCCAGTCGCCCAGACGGATTCATTATTGAAGGACCATCTGCTGGAGGCCATAACGCACCACCGCGTGGCAAAATTGAATTTGATGCTGATAACGAACCAATTTATGGACCGCGAGATTTAGCAAACTTGGAGAAGATGCAGAAATATGGTTATCCATATTGGCTTGCTGGAGGTTTTGGTGCTCGAGGAAAACTTCAAGAAGCGCTAGATCTTGGAGCGGTCGGCGTACAAGTCGGAACACTCTTTGCACTCTGTAGTGATTCAGGCTTCACAGACAAGATTAGAAATCAGATTCTTGACACATTGCGCGATGGAACATTTGAAATTCATACAGATATGTTGGCTTCACCGACAGGTTTCCCAATCAAGATTGTTAGCCTTCCAGGCACAACGGCCCTGCCAGATGTTTTTGCAGCGCGGCCAAAGTTGTGCGACATGGGCTACCTGCGCGAACCAATCATGCTCAAAAGTGGACGCGTTGATTACCGTTGTCCGAGCGAACCAGAAAAACCATACTTGAAAAAAGATGGAACGATGGAAGAGACCGTTGGACGAAAGTGCTTATGTAACGGACTTTTCTCAAATATTGGATTAGGACAGCATCGCCGTGATGGTTACGACGAAGCTCCCATCGTCACACTTGGTTCGGATGTCGATGGGTGCAAAGAGCTAATCAAAGATTTTCCTGGCGGCTGGAACGCTGCACAGGCGCTAGACTTTATCGATGTCCAATAAATTCACAGGCATAGGTGTATCTCCAGGGGTTGTAGTTGGTCCAGTTCGCCGAATTGTTCAGGTCACTTCAAACGAGCCAATTCCAGCAACTCCACGTGAAGTTTTCGACGCACTCGAAAAAGTAACTGCTGATCTTGAAAACGCTGCCCATCACATTGAATTAGATATCGCTAAGGAAGTTCTAGGCGCGCAAGCGATGATGGCATCAGATCCTGCACTTATCGAGGCAATTGGCGCAAGGTTGAGCCAAGATATTAAATATTCAGATGTCCGTAGTGAGCTAGCTGATTCCTTTGGGGGATTTAAAGCAGCCCTAACTGCACTTGGTGGCTATTTCGCAGAGCGTACCGCCGACCTTGATGAGATCATGAATCGACTGCTTGCCAAGCTTTCTGGGACAGAGCAAGCTGCACTTGTACTCACAGCGCCAAGCATCATCGTTGCCGAAGATTTAACTCCATCTGATACCGCGCAACTCAATCTGCAATTTGCATTGGCACTTGTTGTCGCAAAAGGTGGTCCCACTTCACACACGGCAATTGTTGCTCGTGGTTTAGGAATTCCAGCAATCGTTGGATGTGCTGGAGTAATGGAGATTTCCGAGGGAACACAATTACTTGTTGATGGTCGTGACGGTACTGCCTACACCGATTACTCTGAAGTGGATTTTGAATCTCGCAAACAACGTGAAGCCGCTCTTCGTGCGCGCGCAGCTGCCGTTGTAGGACCAGGTCGCCTAAAAGATGGAACTCATGTGACACTTCTTGCGAATGCTGGTGATGCCGCTGGCGCAATCGCAGCAGCATCTGTTGGAACAGAGGGAATAGGCCTTTTTAGAACTGAGCTGTTGTTTCTCGAGAGTAAAACCGAACCAACAGTTGCAGAACAAGTTGCAATGTACAGAAGTGTGTTCGAACCTATGAAAGGGCTTCGTGTTGTTGTTCGCACCCTGGATGCAGGTAGCGACAAACCAGTTCCCTATATCCATGCTCCCCATGAAGAGAATCCAGCACTGGGTGTTCGTGGATGGCGCTTAACTCGAACAAACAACGATGTTATCAATCGTCAATTGCAGGCAATTGCAGAAGCAGCTCAAGGAATAGATATAGATCTCTGGGTAATGGCGCCGATGATTAATACGCCTGCGGAGGCTCAAGATTTTGCAACTCGCGCACGAGCACTTGGGATCAAAAAAGTTGGGGTTATGATTGAAACTCCTGCTGCTGCACTTCACGCAGATAAAGTTTTAGCAGAAGTTAATTTTGGATCTTTCGGAACAAATGACCTTACTCAATATGTCATGGCTTCTGATCGCTTGGACTCACGTCTATCAGATATGACGACAACGTGGCATCCAGCTGTTCTTCGCACGATTCAAATTGCATGTAACAGCGCAAAAAGTTTGAATAAATCAACTGGAGTGTGTGGTGAATCCGCTGCAAACCCTTATTTAGCAGCCGTGCTTTTGGGTCTTGGTGTGAATTCACTTTCAATGGCTCCATCTGCTGTCTCTGAAGTTCGAGGATTTTTGTCAACGGTTGATTTGGCTACTTGCGTTGAAGCAGCGCTAAAAGCGGTCAGCGCGAGCAGTGCCGAAGAAGCAGAGTCTTGGGCAAAGGGAATCCTAGAAAAGTAATTCCCATCTTCTTTGTGTACCTTTAAGACATGAGAAGAGATATTCAAGCGCTGCGGGGCTTTTCAATTCTCGTGGTACTTCTCTATCACGCGCAGTTTGGGTGGTTTAAAGGCGGCTTTCTCGGCGTCGATATCTTTTTCGTAATCTCTGGATTTGTTATCACCTCTAAATTGATGGAGGGCGACGGCACAATCGGAACTCAGATCAAAGGCTTTTATTTGCGTAGAGCCAAGCGAATCCTTCCCGCAAGCCTCACTGTCACGGTGATTACATCACTATTTGCCATTTTCTTTTTACCAGCAATCTCACGAAGTAGATTTTCTATCGAGGCACTTTCTTCGGCGCTTTTTTCGGCAAATTTGAATTTTGCTCGGGTCGGAAATGATTATTTGGCTCAGGCTGCAGACCCCTCACCCTTTCTTCATTATTGGTCATTAGGTGTGGAAGAGCAGTTCTACTTCATTTGGCCGATTCTATTTTTGATTTTCTTTAAGAAGAATAAGAATTGGCTAATTCCAACGCTTTTACTCTCCTCTGTTTTGGGGATTTGGTACACGAGCGTGAACCCTGTTTATTCCTTTTACCTACCTTTCTCAAGATTTTGGGAATTCTTTGCGGGGATACTGCTTGCCATGAATCCACAGTTTCGACTTGCGCAGCCACTTCAAAAAATTACGGCAGCGCTGGGATGGATTCTTATCACTTTTTCGGTTCACCTTTTTTCTGTAACGAACGCAACCCCAGGAATTACTACGGCACTCGCAGTTTTTGGTGCAATGTTAGTTTTGATTGCCAGAGTAGATGTAAAGCCTCAATTTGTTCTACCAATGCTTGGCGACTATTCATTCTCTTTGTATCTTGTTCATTGGCCAATCGTGGTCTATTTCCTAGATCGAAGCAGTACTTTGAGTCTGCAGAACAAGGTTGCAATCGTTTTTGTTGCCCTTCTTCTTTCAGTCTCACTCACCCATCTTGTTGAACGACCTTTTCGATTTAAGAAACGATTCACTTTGACACTGCCTCAATGGGGAGCTGTTGTTTTGATTGGAAGTGTTCTGAGCTACGGTGGTCTAGCAGCAAGTGCGACGACTAACACAAAAATTGATCGATCTGTTCCAATCACTTACACCGATGGTTGTCACTTAAATTTTGGGAAAACTTGGCCGCTAGGCGTTTGTGCTTATGGGGATGTAACCAGTTCTACTGAAATAATCCTCGCCGGTGATTCACATGCTGCGCAATGGTTCCCAGCTCTTCTGAAAATTGCGCAGGATAGAAAGTGGAAGCTTGTAAATCTAACGAAGTCTTCTTGTCCTGCCACCACTCTTGAGACAAAGCGCAACGCAAAATTTGATGCTTCATGTGCTATTTGGCAGGTCAAACTCATAACAAAGATCAATGCAGATAAGCCAAAGTTTGTAATCTTCTCTGACTTCACCGAATATCAGTACGCACTTTTGAAGAATTCGAATTCTTATGAAACCGCGTGGACTACAGGGCTCAATATTTTTCTCTCGCAAATTAAAATTCCATTTATCTTTTTTGGAGATACCCCTAAACCCTCGAGCGTCGTTGGGGACTTTGCCCTCACTCGCAGCCCCACGACAATGGCTACGCAGAAATCCGTAGCAGCACATGGCGGGCTCTACATAGATCCTTCACCCTGGCTTTGTTCCGTGCGATGCTCAGCTACTTTCGACGGTGCAAATACTTACAGGGACTCCAGCCACATCAGCGTCCATACCGCAGAAGCTTTGAGTGCCAAGCTAGCAGCCGTTATTCCTGCAAAGTAGCCACTATCCTTTTCGACATGAAGAGCCCTGATGCCATCGTTATAGGCGCAGGCATCGTTGGGGCTTCGTGTGCACTTGCACTCACAAACGCTGGCTTGAAAGTTCTTGTTGTTGACCGTGGCCCTGTAGCTGGTGGAACGACGGGAGCCGGTGAAGGAAATATTTTGGTTTCAGATAAAGATCCAGGGCCAGAACTTGTTCTCGCACTTCGTTCCCGCGATTTGTGGTTTGAGATGCAAGCAGACGTTGGCGATACTTTTGAATTAGAGGCCAAGGGCGGGGTTGTTGTTGCACGAAAAGATGACACCCTTCTCAAAGATTTTGCGAGAAAACAAAGGAGCGCGGGTGTTATTGCAGATGAAGTAGATACGAAGGCACTGCAGGAATTAGAACCGTATCTAACTCGCGAAATTAATTCCGGAATTCATTATCCGCAAGATGCACAATGCCAACCAATGTTGGCAGCAGCACAAGTTCTTCGTGCTGTTCGAGCCCGCGGCGGTGAAGTTTTAACTGGCGCCACGGTCACTTCAATTCTCACAAGCGCTGGGAAAATTAGTGGAGTTGTAACTTCACGAGGAAAATTTTCTGCCCCTGTCGTAGTGAACGCAACTGGAACATGGGCTGGGGAAATTGCACAACTTGCAGGATCTCACCTACCAATTGCCCCTCGAAAGGGATTCATTCTCGTAAGCGCCCCAGCACCGCGAATGATAAATCACAAAGTGTACGACTCAGATTATGTTGCAAACGTTGCAAGTGGGGAGACAGACTTGCAGACATCTACCGTTGTAGAAGGCACTCGATCTGGAACAATTCTCATCGGTGCCAGCCGCCAGATAATTGGGTTTGATGGAAGCATGAATATTGATATCTTGCGAAGACTTGCAGCCCAGGCGACATCACTGTTTCCGGCATTGCGAGATATTCAATTGTTGCGTGCATACCGAGGTTTCAGACCATATGCACCGGATCACCTTCCAGTTGTTGGTGAAGATGCAATCGTTTCCGGACTGTGGCATTCGGCCGGACATGAAGGTGCGGGAATAGGTTTAGCTCCTGGAAGTGCACATTTGATTGCAGAGCAGATAACGGGCGCGAGGCCATTTATGGATCCGACTCCATTTTCTCCACGCCGTTTTCAGGTAGGCGCCGCATGAACCGCCCTACACAATCCATTGAATTTACTTTTAATAGCCAGAAATATTCTGCAATTCCCGGACAATCAATCGCTGCCGCGCTATTTCAGGCAAATCAACATGTCTTGCGCAAAACACGAATGGATGGTGAAGAGCGTTCAATTTTCTGCGGAATTGGAATCTGTTGGGACTGCGTCGTAACAGTTGATGGCGTTATCAATCAACGCTCCTGCATTATTGAAGTAGTCGATGGAATGGTGGTGACATCATGATTGCAATCATTGGCGCAGGTCCAGCAGGCCTTGCAGCCGCAACAACAGCTGCCACGGGAGGCGAAAGAGTTATTCTGATTGATTCCGCCGCGCAACTAGGTGGCCAGTATTGGCGTCATTTACCAAGTAATTGGAAGGATGAGCGGTCACTTCATTACAACTTTGATAAAGCACAGAAACTTTTTGATGTAGTTCTGAGTAATCCCCTTATCACCAGATATTCCAGCGCCCATGTGTGGCAAGCAGAAAAAATTGATGGCAAATTTCACCTCTACCTAATTAAGGATGGAATTGAGGAAAAGATTGTTGCAGAGAAAGTAATTCTTGCAACAGGTGCTTATGATCGATCACTCCCTTTTCCTGGATGGACTTACCCAGGAGTCATGACTCCAGGAGCTGCGCAAGGAATGTTAAAGTCGCACGGCGTTCTTGTTGGAAAGAAAATTGTGATTGCTGGAACTGGGCCCTTCCTCCTTCCAGTTGCGGCCGGATTGGCCGAATCCGGCGCAGAAATTGTCGGACTCTTTGAAGCGAATTCACCACTGCGTTGGGTTTTAAATCTTCATGGTTTGCTATTGAATCCTGGGAAGATTTTAGAAGCAATCTACTACTTCAAGAAGTTACGAAAATTTAGAGTTCGAATTCAATACAAAAAAACAGTAGAGCAAGCTACCCGAACATCTGCAATAGTTGGCGGCAAAGAAGTTTCTTGCGATGTTCTTGCAGTCGGATGGGGATTTGTTCCTGACCTTTCGTTGGCCGGAATCCTTGGGGCAAAATTAAGAGTCGATGCTGATGGAACAGTTCTCGTGAAGGTTGACTCAAACCAAGAGACATCCGTTCCAGGACTTTTTGCAGCAGGAGAATCCACTGGAATCGGTGGATCTACTTTGGCTTTGATCGAAGGTGAAATTGCAGGTGGTGGAAGAAGTACGAAAGTAAAGTTTGCCCGTTTGCGCGCTCAGATTTTCGCCCGAGGTTTGCAAAAGGTTTATCCAGTTCCAACTGATTGGCAAAAAAACCTACAACCGCAAACGATCATTTGTCGTTGTGAAGAGGTTTCCCAAGAGGACATATGCACTTCAATAGATGAACTTGGGGCGGAAAATGGCCGAACTGCCAAGCTATTTACCCGAGCCGGTATGGGGCTTTGCCAGGGTCGAGTTTGTTCGCGCAACGTCAGCGAAATAGTCGCGCACCACACCCACCAAAAAGTGCTCGATTCTGAGCTAATCGCGGGAGCGCAACGCCCAATGGCTGGGCCAATCTCATTGGGTGAACTAGGCGATGGCTTAGGGAAGAAGTTCTAAGTATTGTTTGGGCATGACCAATTTCAAAAATGCATGGAACGGAATTTTGACCGCAACGGCAACACCGTTTAAAGCCGACCTATCGATTGATTACGATAAATATGCAGAGCATGTGAAGTGGCTCGCAGCTAATGGAACACATGGTGTTATTCCCAATGGCTCACTCGGTGAATATCAAGTACTCACTGCGGAAGAGCGCGCTCGAATGGTCGAGGTAGCAGTACAGGCAGCGCCTAAAGGTTTCAATGTAGTTCCTGGAGTCGGAGCATATGGCGCCGGTGAATCCGTTCGATGGACAGAGCAAGCAGCTAAGAATGGCGCTGCAGCAGTAATGCTTCTTCCACCTAACGCATATCGCGCTAATGATGATGAGGTAATCGCACATTACAAAGAAGTGGCTAAGGTCGGAATTCCAATCATCGCCTATAACAATCCTTTTGATACAAAAGTTGACCTGACCCCAGCACTTGTTGGGCGTATTGCCGATGAGGTTCCTGGCGTCGTTGCAATTAAGGAATTCTCTGGCGATGTACGTCGCATCTGGCAGATCAAAAAATCTGCGCCTCGCATTGATGTGATTGTTGGCGCTGATGATGTTCTCCTAGAACTCTCAACAGCTGGAATTGCTGGATGGATTGCAGGTTTTCCAAATGCACTCCCTGCTGAATCAGCAGCTCTCTACAACGCAGCAATCGCAGGAGATTACAAAACTGCTGCGCCTATGTATGCAGCACTACATGATTTATTCCATTGGGATTCTAAAAAGGAATTTATTCAAGCGATTAAACTTGCGATGGATCTGCTCGGTCGTTATGGCGGACCAACTCGTTTGCCTCGTTTAGCTCTCCCAGCTGCTGACCAAGAGAAAATTAAGCGCGAGGTTGCTGCAGTGAAGGAATACTTCGGCAAATGATCGACAGCCTGCGAACTGTCACCACAGTTGAAACTCATACCGAGGGGATGCCCACTCGAGTAGTGACTTCAGGTGTAGGCGAGATTCCAGGCAAAACAATGTTTGAAAAGCGTTTGTACTTCATGAAGAATTTGGATTACATCCGTGAATGGCTCATGTTTGAGCCGCGTGGACACAGCGCCATGAGTGGGGCAATCCTGCAAAAGCCAACTCGACCCGATGCTGATTGGGGAGTTGTCTACATTGAAGTTTCTGGATGCCTGCCAATGTGTGGCCATGGAACTATTGGAGTTGCAACTGCGCTGGTTGAGAAAAAACTAGTAACGGTCGTTGAACCCGTTACGACAATCCGACTTGATACCCCTGCAGGACTCGTAGTTGTTGATGTGAAAGTGAAAGATGGCAAAGCAGAAAATGTGACCATCATTAACGTACCCTCATTTTCATATGCACTTGATCAAATCGTAAAAGTGCCTGGACTCGGGGATTTGAAATATGACATGGCATATGGCGGAAATTTCTACGCAATTGTGCCTATCGAGCGAGTAGGCATTGAATTCAAACGGGAAAACGGACAGAAGCTTCTTGACCTAGGACTTTTGATTTCCGATGCTATCAACGAACAAAATCGCCCAGTTCATCCAGAAAATCCAGATATTGCTATATGTCATCACATTGATTTCATCTCACCCGGCGGAAATTCTCTTCATTGGAAGAATGCAATGGCGATTCATCCGGGTTGGTTTGATCGTTCACCTTGTGGAACTGGAACAAGTGCCAGGCTTGCACAGATGAGCGCTCGAGGGGAATTCAAAGAGGGCGATGTCCTTATTAACGAATCATGGATTGGTTCACATTTTGAGGGAAGAATTAAGGAACGCACAAAGGTTGGAGAATTCGACGCCATCATTCCACTCATCACCGGCAGAGCATGGGTCATGGGCGAAGCAACATGGTTATTGGATCCAGCCGATCCATTCCCGAATGGCTTTACTGTTTAAGAAATCTGCTGTGGAACTTTCCAAGGATTTGAATCCTGAAGCGCCGGCGGTAAATTGCTTTGCGATACTCCTTGATACGAAACTGGACGCATAAATCGATAGATTGCATCTGTTCCAACCGAGGTCGTGTGCGATGAAGATGATGGCCACTGGCCGCCATGTTGCATTGCAGCAGTTACAGATACTCCAGTCGGGAAACCATTCCAAATAACTCGGCCCGCGCGCTGCGCCAAAATGGAAAGAAGTTCTTTGGGCGAATCAGAATCAGTTCCTTGAATTGTGGCAGTCAGTTGACCTTCAAGTGAGCGTGCAATTGCCTCAAAATCAGTTTCATCGGCAATGGCCAAGACGCTCGTGGGTCCAAAATGCTCTTCAAGGAGTTCAGGGGTGGAGCTAACGGTTTTCCAATCAGCAATAAAGAAAGTCGGAGTTACTGAAATTCCCTTGCCGGAATTTATGCCCGTAAAAACTTTCACTGAATTCTTTTTGGCAAGTTCTGTGATTGCCGCCGAATAACGGTCAGCAATTCCCTTGTTCAAAAGTGGACCAACGGAGAGTGCGGCCAAGTATTTTTCTACTTCGGCAAGAAATGAATCTGCATGTGATGAAGGCAAAATAATCAGCCCTGGTTTTGTGCAGAATTGCCCTGATCCAAGAAGAGCGGAATCCACAACACCCTTAGCGAGTACTTCAGATCGCTCGATAATTGCAGATGATGTTACAAATACTGGATTGATTGATCCCATTTCAGCGAAAACTGGAATTGGAACTTCACGTTTTGCGGCAAGATCCATAAGAATTTTTCCAACGGGACCCGAGCCAGTAAAGCCGATAGCGGTAATTTTTGGATGTGTAGCAACCCAATGAGTTATTTGAGGATCATTTCCCTCGACAAGTGTGAAGATTTCTTTTGGTAGACCTGAGGCAGCGATCCCTTTTTGGATTGAAGCAAAAACAGCGCGGGTTGTTCCTGGGTGTGATGGATGCGCTTTAAGTACGACAGCGCAACCAGCTGCCAGCGCACTTGCTGAATCTCCACCTGCTGTAGAAAAGGCAAGTGGGAAATTACTTGCGGCAAAGATAGCGACAGTACCAAGTGGTTGATTTTGCTTACGAATATCAGGGCGTGGACCCATTCCATAATTTGCATCGGCGCTATCAATCTTTACATCAAGATGCGTACCGGTGGATACAAGTTTCGCAAAAGTATTGATTTGGAAAACAGTACGGGTCAGTTCACCATTCAAGCGCGCTTCTGGAAGTCCGGATTCTTGCATCGCAATATCAACAATCGCTGAGCGATCAGATTCAATAGCCGCAGAAATATTACTTAAGAGCGTCGCACGATCAGCAGGTGATAGAACTGGGGCTTTAGCGGCCTCAATAATCTTTGCCACTTCTGCCTGCGTCGCATTTGTGAACTGGGGGCCAAATTCTTCGCCCGTAGCGGGGTTGACGCTTTTAAAAGTATTCATGAACCTAAAATACCGCTTCCCGCGTGATATCAATAAAAAGTTCAGAAAAGGTCTGAAATTGACCCCTTTGATGCTTCACTTTCCGAGCTATTAGGACCATCCTTTTCTTAATAGTGCCCTTCCCTTCTCTTCCCTTTAGGTAGCTCCTCCATTCAAACTCTTTCAATCGAAAGAGTTGAAAGTGTCGAAAGGATGTACAAATTGTCAGATCATCAATCCAATGCCGCTGAAGAGAGCCGTTTAGGCGCTCTTGGCTATCGCCAAGAACTTTCTCGTGTCTTGAGTAAGTTCGATAGTTTTAGCGTTGCCTTTACCTATCTCTCACCGATGGTGGGAATTTATTCACTATTTGTTCTCGGAGCTGGAAGTGGCGGCCCTCGCTATATCTGGCTCATGCTAGTTCCAGTTGTTGGAATGTATTTTGTTGCTATGGTTTTTGCTGAACTCGGCAGCCATTACCCAATATCTGGAGCTCTTTACCAATATGCCAAAAATTCGGTAGGGCCCAAATACGGTTGGTGGGTTGGCTGGTTCTATTCAGTTGCTCTACTAGTAACCGTTGCTGCTGTTGATACCGGCGTGGTTCCTTATCTTGCAGGCATTCTCAATGACTGGTTCAAGATGAATCTTGACCCATCCAAGCACTCAACAATCCTCCTGTTGACTCTTATTTTGCTCGCTGTCCAAACCTTCTTGAACGTCACTGGCGCCAAGATGATGGGACGCGTGGCATCAATTGGTTCTTATGTAGAAATCTTTGGAACTATTGGTATCGCTCTCATTCTCGCCGCAGCAGGGTTCCATCATGGATTCGGATTCCTATTCACAACACAAGGAGCCGAAAATGCCGCAACAAACTCCCTCGGAGTTGGCTTTGGCGGACATTGGTGGTTGGGCGCAGCGCTTATCGCAGTAATGGCACCGGCATTCATCTTCTACGGATTTGAATCAGCTGGCGACGTTGCAGAAGAGACAGTAGATGCATCCCGACAAGTTCCACGCGCAATGCGTCAAGCACTTGTTGCAGGAGCAGTTACTTCATTTGTATTGGTTGCAGCGCTTTTGCTCGCGATTCCAAATGATCCAAAGAGTTACAAGCTGGCAACTTCATTTGATGGTGGAATTCCATTTATCTTGCAGTCAGCCATTCACTCGAAGGCTTTGAAGGACATTCTCCTTCTTGCCGTGATATTCGCATTCTTCTCATGCGGATCTTCAATCTTGGGTGCAAGCTCTCGCATGCTCTACTCATACGCACGTGATGGGGCCACACCGGCTTCACATGTTCTCTCAAAGGTATCCAAGCGATTCCACACACCAGTAAATGCTCTTCTTATTGGTGCACTAGTGCCTTTGATCTTTACCCTCCTTGTGAACGTAACACCAAGTAAGGATATAAAGATTCTCTTTATGACCTACCCTGCTCACGTTTCTGCCTTAACTTCACTCGTCTCATTTGGCGTAAGTGGAATTTACTTGGCATTTTTGTTGACAGTGCTTGGCGCGCTAATTGCTCGTCGTCGTGGATGGAGCGGAACTGGCCATTACACCTTGGGTAAAAAGGGCATGATGATTAACGTAATCGCACTTGGTTACTTGGTTATCATGTTTATCAATCTAGTTATCCCAACCGGACTTTCTAGCCCTCGAGGTGCCCTTTTCAATCTAGATTGGGTCACGCTGATGGTTATTGCAGTCTTGGCAATTGTAGGAATGGTTGTCTACGCAATTGCACCAGGAAACAAGAAGAAGACCGCCTAACGGCAAGTAACACCAGTAATTAAGGGGAGTGCGCTCGCTTCTTTGACCTAGAAGTTGCTAGGTTTAAGAGGTGGGCGCACTTTCTGATTTAGTCATCGCGGACTTTTCGCGCGTCCTAGCCGGCCCATATGCCACCATGATGTTGGCAGATTTTGGGGCCGACGTAATAAAAATTGAACGCCCCGGAACTGGTGATGACACTCGTACATGGGGTCCACCATTTGATGTCGATGGTGTTTCGACATATTTTCAATCAATCAATCGCAATAAAGGCGCGATCACTGCAGACCTTTCAACGCCAGAAGGAATCACCAAGGCTCGGTCGGTCATAGACAAGAGCTCTGTTGTAGTGGAGAACTTTGCACCAGGAACGATGGAAAAATTTGGTTTTGGATATGAAGAGCTCTCGCGGAAAAATCCAGCTCTAATTTATGTATCAATATCTGGATTTGGAAATTCACCACAGGCGCGCGAACTTCCCGGATAGGACTTGCTCGTTCTAGGCATGAGCGGGCTTATGAGCATCACGTGAATAGATTCAGACCACCCTACGAAAGTTGGAGTCGCACTCGTTGATGTAATTGCTGGACTTCATGC
>CAIMSI010000045.1 GCA_903844115.1 uncultured Actinomycetes bacterium | reverse complement strand
TTATCGCGCAGTGAAGACCCTCATTATTCTCTTCTCTGTTCACAACCCAATTGAAAACACTCCATATTCTCGCGATCCACGTGGAGTTGTAAAAAAGGCTGTTGACTATCTTCAATCAACTGGAATCGCGGATACCGCATTCTTCGCACCTGAAGCAGAGTTCTATGTCTTTGATGCAATTCGCTTCAACACGGGCATGAATGAGTCTTACCACCATATTGATTCATACGAAGGTTGGTGGAACACCGGCGTTGAGAAGGATCCCGATGGAACACCGAACCGCGGATATCGCACACGTATTAAGGGTGGATATTTCCCCGTTTCTCCAACAGATCAATTCGCCGATCTTCGCGATGAAATGGTGATGAAACTTGGAGAAGTTGGTCTCCTTGTTGAACGTGCTCACCATGAAGTGGGAACAGCTGGCCAGATGGAAATCAACTATCGCTTCTCAGATATTCAACAAGCTGGCGATGATGTTATGAAGTTCAAGTACGTCATTAAGAACACTGCTTGGGAAAATGGAAAGACCGCAACATTCATGCCAAAACCTCTCTTTGGAGATAACGGTTCGGGTATGCACGTGCACCAGTCACTGTGGAAAGATGGAAAGTCGCTCATGTTCGAAAAGGGAAATTACGGAGATCTTTCCGATATTGCCCGTTGGTACATCGGTGGACTCTTAAAGCATGCTCCATCACTTCTTGCATTCACTAATCCAACGGTTAACTCTTACCGTCGCTTGGTTCCTGGATATGAAGCTCCAGTAAATCTTGCATACTCAGCCCGTAACCGCTCAGCTTGTATCCGAATTCCAATCACTGGAGATAGTCCAAAAGCAAAGCGCATTGAGTTCCGTTGCCCAGATCCATCATCCAATCCTTACCTTGCATTCGCTGCAATGTTGATGGCTGGTCTTGATGGAATCCAAAACAAGATCGAACCACCTGCCCCAGTTGATAAAGATATTTATGAACTATCAGGTGAAGAGGCTTCTGCTATCGCTCAGGTTCCGGGTTCACTTAATGAAGCACTTGATAATCTTGAAAAGGATCATGCCTTCCTCACAAAGGGTGGCGTATTTACTGATGATTTGATCAGCACATGGATAAGTTGGAAGCGCAAGGAAGAAGTTGACTATGTTCGCTTGCGTCCACATCCAGCAGAGTTCGAGCTTTACTACGATCTCTAATCTTTAAGGTTTAATTCCGTCACTAAAAAACCCCGCCAGAAATGGCGGGGTTTTTTAATTTTAAGTTAATTATTTGTAGGAAAACCGAGGTTCACGCCACCATGGCTTGGATCCAGCCAACGACTTGTAACTACTTTTCCGCGGGTAAAGAAGTGAACACCTTCCATTCCGTGGGCGTGAGTGTCTCCAAACAATGATTTCTTCCAACCACCAAAAGAGTAGTAAGCCATAGGAACTGGGATAGGAACATTGATGCCGACCATTCCAACTTCTACTTCATTTTGGAATCGACGCGCAGCTCCCCCATCATTGGTGAAGATTGCTGTTCCGTTTCCATAGAGATGGCTGTTAACCAGATTCAATGCTTCGTCATAACTCTTTGCCCGAATAACGGATAGAACGGGTCCAAAGATCTCTTCTTTATAGATCTTCATTTCCGCAGTTACGTTATCAATAAGAGTAGGTCCTAGGAAAAATCCCTTTCCTTCGATTTTCAGCGTACGGCCATCGACGACAACTTTGCCACCTTCTGCTTCTCCAGCATCTATATAGCTTGCCACTTTGTCGCGGTGAACTTTTGTAACAAGTGGTCCCATGTCACAGCCTTTTGTTCCATCTCCCACAACAATTTTTGACATGCGTTCTGCAATTTTTTTAACTAGTTCATCTGCTACAGGTTCAACGGCAACTAAAGCTGAGATCGCCATGCACCGTTCCCCCGCAGAACCGAATCCAGCATTAACTGCCGAATCAGCGGCCAAATCCAAGTCCGCGTCTGGCAGCACAATCATGTGGTTCTTTGCTCCACCGAGTGCTTGCACACGCTTACCGTGTTTTGTTCCAGTCTCATACACATATTGGGCAATCGGCGTTGAGCCAACGAACGAAATCGATTTAATTCCAGGGTGTTGCAAAAGCCCATCCACTGCAACTTTATCTCCGTGGAGAACGTTGAACACTCCATCAGGCAATCCAGCTTCCTTAAGTAGCTGGGCCATAAACATCGTGGCACTCGGATCCTTTTCTGATGGTTTCACGATGACTGTGTTGCCCGCCGCAAGTGCGATTGGGAAAAACCACATAGGCACCATGGCCGGGAAATTAAATGGTGAAATTATTGCCACCGGTCCCAGGGGCTGGCGGATTGAGTAGACATCAACACCAGTTGATACTTCTTCGGAGAAGCCACCTTTCATAAGGTGGGGAATCCCGCAGGCAAATTCAACTACTTCAAGACCACGAACAACTTCTCCCAGAGCGTCACTCAGTACTTTTCCATGTTCGGAGGTAATCAGCTCTGCAATCTTTGATTTATTGGCATTCATCAACTCACGAAAAGCAAAGAGCACCTGAGTGCGCTTAGTTAAGGAACTATGGCGCCATGTTTTGAAGGATTCTGTGGCAACAGATACCGCGTGATCGACAACTTTTTCTGTAGCAAAATCTACATGTGCGGTAATTTCGCCGGTCGCTGGATTGAAAACCTCGCCTTGGCGTTCAGCTTTTTGCGCGTATAGGGATCCATCAATCCAGTGTTTAATCTCTTTTATCTGACTCATGGCTCCACGGTACTTGATTCTGGCTCCAGCTTCTATCCTTAACTCGCCGAGGTCTGTAAGATTGAGAAAATTAAAGAGCAGAAAAGGGATTTTTACATGTCATCGGAAAAGGGCGCCAAGGTATACGCAGACGATAGGAAATATGTCTTCCATTCGTGGTCTGCGCAAGCACAGATTTCTCCTATGCCAATTGAGAGTGGCCAAGGATCCTATTTCTGGGATTTCGGTGGAAAAAAATACTTAGATTTCTCCTGTCAATTAGTTTTCACAAATATTGGCCACCAACATCCAAAAGTCATCCAAGCTATCAAAGATCAGGCAGATATTCTCACAACCGTTGCACCACAACATGCAAATGAAGCTCGAAACGGGGCAGCTCAACGCATAATCGAATTAGCAG
>CAIMSI010000044.1 GCA_903844115.1 uncultured Actinomycetes bacterium | reverse complement strand
TGTACAGCCACAATCTGAAACTGTTTGGCGTCAAGCGAATAAGTATCACGTGCCACGTTTGGCATTCGTTAATAAGATGGATCGTACTGGTGCGAATTTCTTCAAGGTCTATGACCAAATGAAGACTCGCCTTAAAGCGAATCCAATTTTGATCCAGATCCCAATTGGCGCAGAAGAGAACTTCAAAGGCGTTGTGGATTTGGTGAAGATGAAAGCAATCTATTGGGACGAGGCTTCACAAGGCACTAAGTTCAGCTACGAAGAGATTCCTGCTGAGTTGCAAGCTTCTGCTGACGAGTGGCGCGAGAAAATGCTCGAAGCTGCTGCAGAGAGTTCAGAAGAATTGATGGAAAAGTATCTCGGCGGCGAAAGCTTGACCGAAGATGAAATTAAAGGCGCATTGCGTCAACGTACGATCGCTAATGAAATTGTTCCAATGTTATGTGGAACTGCTTTCAAAAATAAAGGCGTTCAGGCGATGTTAGATGCAGTGGTTGAATTGCTACCGTCCCCATTAGATGTTCCACCAGTTCCTTGCGAATTGGAAGATGGAACTCCTACAACTCGTAAAGCTGCCGATGATGAGAAATTCTCTGCATTGGCATTTAAGATCATGACTGACCCATTCGTTGGGCAGCTTATTTTCTTCCGTGTTTACTCAGGCGTAATGAAGTCTGGCGATACGATCTACAACCCTATCAAGGGTAAAAAAGAGCGTGTTGGTCGTTTGCTGCAAATGCATGCAAACCAACGCGAAGAAATTAAAGAAGTTCATGCGGGCGATATTGCTGCGGCAGTTGGCTTGAAAGACGCAACTACTGGCGAAACTTTGTGTGATCCAGACAGCATTGTGATTTTGGAGCGTATGGTATTCCCAGAGCCAGTGATCTCACAAGCAGTTGAGCCAAAGACAAAGCCAGACCAAGAGAAAATGGGCCTTGCTTTGAATCGCTTGGCACAAGAAGACCCATCTTTCCGCGTGAAGACTGACGAAGAATCAGGCCAAACCATTATTTCTGGAATGGGCGAGCTCCACTTAGAAATTTTGGTTGATCGTATGCGTCGCGAATTTGGTGTTGAAGCAACTGTTGGTAAACCGCAGGTTGCTTACCGCGAAACAATTCGTAAAGTTTGCGAAGAAATCGAAGGCAAGTTTGTTAAGCAATCAGGCTGTCGTGGTCAATATGGTCACGTTGTTCTGAAGCTAGAGACACAAGCCCCAGGCAAAGGTTTTGAGTTCGTTGATGCTATTAAAGGTGGTGTAGTTCCGCGTGAATACATCCCTGCTGTAGAAAAAGGTATTCGTGAGACATTGAACTCGGGTATTTTGGCTGGCTATCCAGTAGTTGATATCAAAGCAACCCTGTTCTTTGTTTCATACCATGACGTTGACTCCAATGAAAACGCATTTAAGATGGCCGGCTCTATGGCGTTCAAAGATGGTATGCGCAAAGCAGCCCCAGTATTACTTGAGCCAATGATGGCTGTTGAAGTTGAAACACCAGAAGATTTCATGGGTAACGTCATGGGCGACCTCTCATCACGTCGTGGAATATTGCAAGGCATGGATGACATTCC
>CAIMSI010000043.1 GCA_903844115.1 uncultured Actinomycetes bacterium | reverse complement strand
TTGGGCCCTGTGCACCCCATACATATGGCTTACGTGCAAGAACTTGCTTCGATGCAAATGTAACGGCAGCAGCACGAATTGAATCGGTTGAACGAATAGTCGTCCGGCCTTTAAATGTTCCGCCCCACACCCGATACTGATTTGGAGTTACGGCTGCTTTAGCAGCACTTGCTTCTTCAAGGAGCGCGAGTTGGCGTTGTTGTTCTAAAGTAATTCGAACATTTCTAGCACTAGCTAGTTCTTTTGCAAGTTGATTTTGAACTGCGCGAAGGCGATCAACTTCTTTTTGTTGGATTGCTTTTGATTCATCTGCTGCTTGCTTTGTTGCAGCTACTTTTTGAGTTGCAGTTGCCTGTGCCACTTTAGTTCTATCTGCTTCAACTTTTGCGGCCTGAGCAACTATTGACGCTGCTTTAAATCTTGCAAGAGCGGCAGAGTTATTTGCACCCAATGAGTTGAGTGTTGTTAAGCGATCCATCAAATCCTGCGGGCCCGTGGCATGCAGGACCGATTCTAAATCTGTAAAACCACTCCCCATAATGTAAGCATTTTGTGCCATGCGACCAATAGTTTTATTTGCTTCACCTACTGATGCTTGGGCGATTGCGTAATGCGCTGCAGCAGTATTCGCCTGCTGGGTCGCAACAACTAAATTTGCTTGAGCCTTCTTGTACTTTGCAGCAGCAGCATCTGCAATCGCCGAAAGTTGTTTGAGTGTTTGCGTCGCGCTTGTTAATTTTGATTGCGCTGAGGAAGCTGCTTTTTGTTTTGCGACTTCCGCGGCTTTGGCTGCATCAATTTGAGCTTGAGTAGGAGCTGGAGTTTTGGCGTAAACAATCTCGGATGATGTTACGAGTAAAAGGAGAGCACAGAGAACTGCGGCTGGCTTCTTGGCTAAAAACACGCTTCTCCTCCATCATCACCTCAATAGGGGAATCGAGGATGATTAAGTAAGAAATGGTAAAGCCTGACGCTGGTAATTCTTTGAAAATCCCACCCAGATTTAGAAAGTGTCTTTAGCTAGCTACATCTCTACGCTTGAACAAAATGGTTGCTACTCCACCAAAAAGTAATAGATAGGCGGCAGAGAGCAATAAACCACGTTGATAGGTAAAGATCTTGGCTCCTCCCGTTGAAACTGCAGATAGAGCGCTACCGGGCAGCCACTTGGTTGAAGTTGAAAGCACTGCTCCGAGAATATTTTCAAGGACCATAAACCAGAGAAGTGATATTGAAATTGCGCTCATTGGAGATTTGAGAATTATTCCAAGTGACATACCTACAAGACCATAACCAATAGTTCCAAGAACCATATTCCCGAATGTTGTGAGGAATCCTGAGATTGCTTTACTGGAAATCCACAATTTTGTATCTACATGTCCTTGTGCGGATTCAAGATATGAAAGGGAAATATTTACGATTGCAGCAACAGTTGTAAGAAGTATAGAAAAAACAATCATGGCCATCAGTTTGCCCGCAAGTAATTTCATTCGCGAAGGTTGGCGGACGAGGAGATTGCGTAGGGTGCCATAGGTATATTCGTTGGAACTCTGGCTTGCAAAAACCGTTAAAGCAATAAGGCCTATAAATAAGCCCATGATAGAAAAACTGTAATAGGCGCCATCAGAATGAGACATCGACTCCACGGTTTGAGCAATTTCTCGACCTCGAGGTCGATCAGATGTGCTCCCTAAGCGTAAAAAAATCAACGACGTAAAAAGCGTGGAGAGGGCTGCGACTATCGAAAAAGTGACAACCGTGAGGCTAGGTCGCTTCATCTTGCGAAGTTCTGCCTTTACAACATTAAACATCCTTACTCCCCTGTCATTTCAAAGAAAGTTTCTTCTAGAGTTGGTTGAGAAGTGGTGATTGCGGCGAGAGTAATACCTACTTCAAAGGCTGATCGATTTAGTACTGCGCCAATTTCGGCACCGACTGGAATATGCACTGCCCCATTTTCAACACGAGGCTCGTAGCCTAAATTCTTGACGATCTCTACTAATTTATTGAGATCTACTTGGTACTCAGGTTTGACAGATGTAATTGGCTTTTGGTTTCCCAGTAAATCTTGAGTCTTACCGGCAAATATAACTTTGCCTTTGCGAAGCATCACTAAATACTCTGAAATCATTTCGAGCTCAGCCAAAATATGAGAAGAGACAAAGACGCTGGTTCCAGCTTCTGCAAGTTCCTTGATTAATTCACGAATTTCTTGAATTCCGCTGGGGTCCAAGCCATTTGTTGGTTCATCAAGAATGAGAAGTTGTGGTTGTGGCAAAAGCGCTGCTGCTATACCTAGGCGTTGTTTCATTCCCAATGAATAAGTTTTAAACTTCGAAGATCCGCGTTCTCCAAGACCTACTTTTTTAAGCAAACTATCTACTCGATCGTGAGGAAAACCGCCAAGATCTGCGAGGACTTTTAGATTTTCACGGCCAGAAAGCATTGGATAAAAAGCTGGGCCTTCAATCATGGCGCCTACTTTTGCAAGATATTTCTCCGGTGAGCGAATATCTTCACCAAGGACGGTGCCTGTGCCACCAGTTGGTGTAATCAATCCAAGAAGCATGCGAATCGTTGTGGTTTTGCCAGAACCATTTGGCCCGACGAAGCCACACACTGAACCTAATGGAACATCAAATGTGGCATGAGAGACGGCAGTTTGTTCGCCGTAAATCTTGCTGAGGTCACTTACTGAAATTGCTAATGGCGGCATGTAGGCACAATAACACTCTGAACTGAATTCGGGTTCTCAGGAATGTTGATAGCTACTTAAAGAAAAACTCCGGCTACCAAGAGAAGTGAATAGACGCTCAAATACGTAATTGACCACTGAAAGAGCTTGCCTGCTGATTTTTCAGATTCATCTGTATTGAGCTTCATTAACTGCTGGCTAAAGCCAAGAGCGAGCAAAACTGTTATGACCCACGTCCACCATGAAAAGTGGGCACTCCATACGACCGCTAGGGAAGTAATAACCATCCCTGTTGTGTGAAACCACATTTGTATTTGTACGTTTTTAATTGAAGCGACTACAGGCAACATAGGAATACCTGCTGCTTCGTAATCATCGCGATACTTAATCGCAAGTGCCCAAAAATGTGGTGGCGTCCAGAAGAAAATCAAAAGAAAGAAATACCATGCGGTTGCAGAAAGTGAATTAGTCACAGCTGCCCAACCAATTAAAACGGGCATACATCCTGCGATTCCACCCCAAACAATATTTTGTGAAGTACGGCGTTTAAGCCCGATTGTGTATCCAACAACATAAAAGAGTATTGCTGCAAGTGTTAGGTACGTGGCAAGCGGTGTAGTCCAAATCCAAAATATGGCGAGTGAAATAGCCGAAATAAGCGTTGCAAATATTGTTGCTGCGCGAACCGAAACAGCCCCAGTTGCGAGAGGACGTTTTGCTGTGCGCTTCATTAACCGATCTGAATCAACTTCAATCACCATGTTGAAAGCATTCGAAGCACCGGCAGCAAGGGTTCCGCCAACAAGCGTCGCAATCGTCAGAGAGAGTCCAGGAACACCATGTGAAGCTAGAAAAAGTGCTGGAAGAGTTGTGACGAGTAGAAGTTCGACCACACGTAATTTCATCAGCGCGATGTAAGGCGTAATTATTGAACTCTGGCTTGTTTCGCTCACTTGAGTACTTTACTCCGCTTACTAATCATTAGTAATGGGGATGCTTGCATCTGGCGCATCCGGGGTAGAGGTCGGAATCGGCACCCCGGGCATGGGTCTGGCAATTGTCGCCAACATTTTGTCTATCGCTACGCGCGCACCTTGGCGAACACTTTCGCGGTTAGCCACGTGATCAGCAATGACGGCAAATACATAGTCGGAATCCCCGACGCTAACAAAGCCAGCAAGGCTCACTGTCGTGTTGATCCAACCTGTTTTTGCTTTGACTAAGCCCACTCCGGCGGGGGCATCCTTTGTGAATCGGTTCTTAAGAGTTCCAGAGATTCCTGCCACAGGAAGACCCACATAAATTGATTCCAGCGTGGGCTCATTCCTAATTTTTAAAAGTAATTCGGCAATTGTTCGAGCGGAAATTCTTGTGTCATGCGAAAGTCCAGCACCATCTTTAACTACCAAACCAGGTGCCGGTATACCTAATTCAGAAAAGAGTTTTTCAAATGATGCTTGGATCCCTGCGGAATCCGCTGAAAATCCTTCTGCCTTAGCGGCCATCAATGACATGCGTGCGGCTAGTAAGTTATCGCTCCACAACAAAGTGAATTCAATAATAGAACGCAACGTCGGTGATGTGATCGTGGCAATTGGTGCCTCGACTGATTGAGCTTGCGGCAAAGGATGTGGATAAATCTTTATTCGCCCTTTGTAATATCTTTGAATTGCTTGTATATCTTGATAATAAATATTTTTGTACATCAACGAGATTGAACGTATGTGCGGTGATTGCGCTAGAGCTTTGTTAATCAGGTATGGCAAAAAAGCTCGCTTATATTTAGCCGCTTCGAATTTACTCGTGCTAAGCCAAGGATCGCCCTCGCCGACTAAAACAAACTTGTTCGGCTTTTCAGTGGCGCTAATCGAAGTTGCGAATGTCTTGTCTGGACCAAAAGTTTTTAGTGCAGATGTCGTTGAGACCAATTTTAGAACTGAAGCCGGCGCACGTGTCACATCTGGATTGCTCTCATAAACTATTTCATTGTTCTTCGAATCCAATAAAATTATTCCCGGATGATTAAGTATTGCTGCGTTTGACAGCGCAACAAAGCCCGAAGGTACTGCTACGGCCTGCGAAGGAGCTAAACCTGTAGCGGTAAGGGCAATCGCAAGAATGGATACCGCAAGAGATGCTCTGAGCTTCACGGAGTGATTATGCCTTTAGATTTCGAGATATTTGCTTAAATCGACCCTGAGAAATTGCTGCGCCTAGAATGACGATGACTGCACCGAAAGGCTGGTTCCAAGTAATTTGCTCACCTTTGAAAAGCCAACCCACGAAAACAGCGACTACTGGTGTTACATAAGTAACCGTACTTGCAATTGAACTTCCAGCCGAAGCAATGATTGAAAAATTCCAAATGTAGGCAAAGCCTGTTCCAACTGCTCCCAGTGCAATCATGGCGAGAATCGGACCCAAACGATATTGATCTTGAGCGATTCCATCGTAGAGATACAAAGGAAGAAGCGTAATTGCTGCCAAACATATTTGCATGGTTGCTGCAGCTTCTGGCTTTAACCCAAGTGGGATTACATACTTTTTTGTGAATGGGAAAGAGATCCCATAACAGGTTACTGCCGCGAGAAGAGCAAGTATTCCAACAATATTATTATGACCAAGCCCTTTCCAGACTCCTAAAACGGTCAGTACTCCAAGTCCACCGACGAGAAGTCCAAAGAGCTGAAAAGTTTTCGGCTTTTCTTCCCTGAATGCAACTAAAATAACAATCAGCGTAGCAAGAGGAGTCGTAGCATTAATTATTCCTGCGAGGACAGATGTAACGCGTACTTCTGCAAATGCAAAAAGAATTCCAGGAATGATGTTGAGGATAAAAGCCACTACCCATAACTTCATCCAAATGTGTTTTTCACGAGGCAGGGAAATTCCTCGTGCCTTTGCATAAATCAAGAGTGTGATGGCACCAAGAGCGCATCTAACAAAGGCAACGCCAAATGGTGTGAGGAATTCCAGGCCCATCTTTATAAAAAGGAATGAACAACCCCACACGCTCCCCAAGGCAAAATATGCAGGAAGCCAGTTCTTGTTTTTCATTCTTTACATCCTATACATCTAAAGTAGCGCCATGACAGAAGCTGTGATCGGGCCTGGGGAGTTCTACCCAGTAGTTGGCGTAGGCCCACATCCTAAGCCTTGGCCATCAGATGAGCGCTTAGATCCAGATCTTCTAGAAAATGGCGATAGGCGCAATGTGCTTGATCATTATCGGTATTGGAAGGTTGAATCGATTGTTGCCGACTTGGATACCAAGCGCCACGATTTACAAATTGCAATCGAAAACTGGCAGCATGATTTAAATATTGGTTCAATCGTTCGTACAGCAAACGCATTTAATGTGAGCAAAGTGCATATCGTTGGTAAACGCGATTGGAATAAACGTGGGGCGATGGTCACCGATCGATACCTTCACGTCTTACACCACCCAACAGTTTCTGATTTCAAAAGTTGGTGTGATGAAAATGAAATTCCCATCGTAGGCATTGATAACTTGCCTATTTCAAAAGAGTTAGAAAAAACAAAACTCCCAAAGAAATGTGTGATGTTTTTTGGTCAAGAAGGTGCGGGAATGTCAGATGAAGGCGTTGCGGTTTGCACTGAGGTACTTGCCATTCGTCAATACGGATCCACTCGATCGATGAATGCTTCCGCAGCAGGCGCTATTGCCATGTATGCATGGGCAATGCAGCACCTCAATAACTAATCTTCGATTACTTCCGTAACCGCTTTTATGCGGCGTTCGATTTCATCGGCCTCAACCTCGCGATTGAGTACTCGAAGCACGCCAGCAATCTTTTTTTCAATCTCGACAATGAATTCAAAGTCTTTCCACTCAGCATCGGTAGCAATATCCTGAACGCGAAGTAGTGTCTCTAAACCTTCTTCTGGGCGACCACAGAGAACTTGTGCTTTGCCCAGTTCGAGTAGTGAATATGTCTCGCGGCGATGGTCATGAGCAGTTACAAAAACATCCAGAGATTTCTGTGCTGCAGCGAGCGCAGATTCACCATCATTGAGCTCGATATAGCAATGAGCAATTTTCTGATCGCATCTTGCCACGTTGATAACTTCTTTGAGGCTCTTGAACAGCGCGCGTGCTTCGTTGAAAGCCGCTAGCGCTTCTGCGTGCTCACCAAGTTCGCGGTGGGCACAACCAATGAGATGAAGGTCATTTGCCGCCCCGGAATCATTCCCATCCACAAGATGTTCTTGAACGCAGTCGCGCATACATTCAATCGTCTTGCGAAATTCTTTAGACCCAAACCACCATTCACCCAATGTGCAGGCAAGTTCGATGGCAATAGGAGATTTGGACTCGCGTAGTAAATCAACTGCTTTACTCATTGCGTTTGCAGCTTCACCCATACGCTTTAACTGATTGAGGTTATAACCAATCGCAGAATAAGCCTGGGCTAATCCATCGGCAGCCGAACCTGGTTCTAGCTCTGTATAAATATCGCGGGCAGTTTCAGCAAGGGCAAGAGCTTCGTCATATTGGCCACGTGCATAAATGCGAGCACTCAATTCATAATAAGTGTTTGCGCGATCAAGGCCGCTCGTCTCGGGAATTCGCTCCCACAGCATTTCCTCAGTAACAATGTCAGTGGAATCTTCCGACTCCATGTCGTCGTCGCTCATGGCTCCCCCAATCTGCGTAGTAGCAGCACACTAGCAAGTAGTATTACCTCTATGAGCGTAAATCGACGGACATTCCTTAAATTTGGAACTGCGTTGACTGCGGGGGCCTTTATAGAGCCCATTTTTGCGCCAATTTCACAGGCTGTTTCTCCCGATATTACACATGGTTCACGTAGTGAGAAGAAAATTGCCCTTACCTTCCACGGGGCGGGACCTCTGAGTTATGCAAATTCACTTCTTGATATTTTTGCATCGACTTCAACGCCAGTAACGGTCTTTGCAATCGGATCATGGCTGAAGTCCAACCCAACAATGGCAAAGAAGATTATCGATGGCGGCCACGACATCGGAAATCACACTATGAACCACTATCAAATGAAAACGCTCAACGCTGCAAAGGTGAAAAGTGAAATCGCTGGATGTGCGGCGGAGTTGAAATCTCTCATTGGAAATCATGGCGCTTTTTTCCGACCATCAGGTACTCAATATTCAACTGCTTTGATTCGACAAACCGCATTGAAATACGGCTATTCACATTGCATTTCATACGACGTGGATTCGCACGATTACCAAGATCCAGGGAAAGCAGCGGTTATTAAGAATGTAATGAAAAATATTAAAGGCGGAAGTATTGTGAGTCTTCACTTTGGCCACAAGAACACAGTTGACGCCCTGCCCACACTTATTACAGAATTACACAGTGCTGGATATACCCCAGTCACGATTACCCAATTACTTGGAAAGTTGTAGATGAGAAGACGCTTGGTTTTAGCACTGGTAATAGTTTTTAGTGGAACGAGTGTTGCAACGGGGGCAACTCCCCTTGCAGGAATGCCACCGGTATTGGATCAAAATGACATTTACGCCGCTGATAGGCCCAATCAGCTCAGCGATGTTGTAAAGAATTTTCCACAAATCGCATACGTTCCAAATCACACGTCAAATACCCTCTCTGAGATCAACATTAAGACGATGAAAGTTATCGCGACATATCCCATGAAGCGTGGGCCCCAACATGTTGTTCCATCGTGGGATTTAAAGACGCTGTGGGTTAATAACAATTCGGGAAATTATTTGACCCCAATAGACCCTGCGACTGGAAAACCTGGCAAGCCTGTCTATGTACATGACCCATACAATCTTTACTTCACTCCTAACGGTAAATATGCGATTGTCATGGCCGAATCCGATAGGCAAATGGTGTTTCGCGATCCGCACACTATGGCAATCAAAAAGAAAGTTCCCGTAAAGTGCAGAGGACTTAACCACGCAGATTGGACGAAAGATGGAAATTACTTTGTTGTAACCTGTGAATTTACTGGTCAACTTATCTGGGTTAACACTGCAAAAATGAAAGTAGAAAAGTACACAAATATTCCACGCACACATTCAAAAATGACTCCTATGCCGCAAGATGTGAAAATATCTCCAGATGGTTCTACTTTTTATATTGCCGACATGATGTCCAATGGGGTTTGGACAATGCCTGCGAATAAATTCGGAACCTTCGGATTCATCCCAACTGGTCTTGAAGCACACGGACTTTACGTAACTCGTGATTCTAAATATATGGTTATTTCAAATCGCGGTGAAGGAAGTGTTTCACTCTTGCGATTTAGTGACAACAAAATTGTTTCCAAGATGAAAATCCCTGGCGGGGGTAGCCCAGATATGGGAGGAATAACAGCAGATGGAAAACAATTCTGGGTGTCGGGTAGATATAACGGAGTGGTCTATGTCTTCGATCTTGAAGCGCGAAAATTCTTGAAGTCCATAAAGGTCGGCAAAGAGCCGCACGGATTGGCCGTTTACCCCCAACCTGGTCGCTATTCGCTAGGACACACGGGTATCTTCAGATAATGAAACTGCGAAGTTCAGTGCCTCTTATCATCGGGCGAATCACTTATGTGGTTGGAATTGCAGATATTTTGGCGAACGTTTTAACCCCAGTAAAACTTCACGCCAAACAGCTTGATAAGTACTTTCCAATTTTTATAAATTCAGCGGCATTTGCAACTGCTGTTTTTACAGGTGTTGCGATGATAATTTTGGCGCGCAATCTCATTAGAAGAAAACGACGTGCTTGGTCGCTATCCATCTTTATTTTAACCCTCAACATTGCGTCGGATTTATTTAGGCTTCACTATCACCCTGGGCAAGTAGCTGGAGCTTTTCTACTATTGATTTTACTTATCGCTTTTCGCAAAGAATTTTATGCTCAATCTGATCCAGGAACTAAATTACAACCACTTTTTGGTTTTGCTTTTACGTTTGTAGTGATGTTTATATCGGGTGTATTAGTCCTATTAAATAGGCATAGAGATGCTTTTGCTGGCTCACCTTCGATTGCAAATATCGCGGTAACTGTTCTGTTGGGATTTATCGGCATAGCAGGGCCAATCACATATGTCAGTGAACGGATGTCGGATATTGTAAATACAACGCTTCCAATCTTAGGTTTCTTCATCATCGTCGTGCCATTTGCAATGTACTTCCGACGAGCTAAACCAACAGTGTTTATGTCTGAAGAAGAGTGTGGATTAGTTAAGAAATTGATTGCTCACGACGCCGAACAGGATTCACTCGGTTATTTTTCAACTCGCAAGGATAAGAGCGTAATTTGGAGTGGTAATCAAAAGGCAGGTATTGCCTACCGCGTACAAAATGGAGTCATGCTTGCAAGTGGGGATCCATTCGGCGAATTTAGTTTATGGCCCGAAGCAATCATCGCGTTCCTGGAAGTTGCAAAACAACATGCTTGGACTCCCGCAGTAATGGGAGCAAGTGATCGTGGTGGTGAAGTATGGGTTGAACATGCTGGCATGCTTGCCATCGATATCGGCGATGAAGCGATAATTAATGTAAGCACCTTTACATTGGAAGGCCGCACCATGGGGAACGTGCGTCATATGGTCAATCGCATCAATCGCAAGGGGTACTCAGCCACAACTTGCCGCTGGCACGAGTTAGACAGCGCAACAAAAATTGAGCTTCGCGCACTTGCCAAGAAGTGGCGATACGGAGCACCAGAGCGTGGGTTCTCAATGTCAATGGATCGTTTTGGTGAAGACAGCGACGGCGATGCCTTTATTACTATCACTCGCCAAGAAAATGAAATTAAAGGACTTCTCTATTTTGTTCCTTGGTCCACCCACAGTCTTTCACTTGATCGCATGCAACGTGAACGAGGTGCTGATTCGGGTGTGAACGAATTGATGATTGTGACAGCTGCTCAATATGCAAAAGAAAATGGTTTTAAATATATCTCACTGAATTTTGCAGCTTTCCGTTCACTCTTCGAGCGCGCAGATAAAATAAGTGCAGGTCCTGTCGTGCGAAGTACTAGAAACTTTATTCGTTTTATGTCCAATTTCTTTCAAGTCGAATCTCTTTACCGCTTCAATGCGAAGTTTGATCCTGAATGGCAGACCAGATATGTCCTCTATCCAAAGGCGCGGGATTTGCCTGCAGTCACTTGGTCAGCGCTGCGAGCAGAGAAGTTCATTTCAAGCTTCCGTAGCCACTCTATTTAATTGAGCTTAAGGGAGTTTAAGAGAGCTAGGTTAAGCCCCGTTGATCCAAAGAAACCCAGTTTTTACGTAAGGCCGCCATACTGAAATGTTGTGACCTCCTGAAGGAATCTCGTCATACTTAATAGAGACCATTGCCGTTGCATCTTTCATAAAAGTTTGAGTCGATCCGTAAGAGAAGCGATCGTTTTTGCTTGCAATAACAAGTAGTTTTACTGAATTATTTCCACTCTTTAATATCCTTAAAAGATCATATTCTTTCTTCAAAAATTCACGTTCAACTTGAGAAGTACCAAATGCATAAGCTGGTGAAAAGTAACCCGCAAGTGAAATCGCCGCGCTGTATTGATCTTGGTGGCGAACAGCAATCTCGGCTGCGCACCATCCACCAGTTGAATATCCAAAAGTTGACCAGGGGCGATTATCAATCCCTATAAAGCGTTGAGCAAATAATTGCATATCCTTAGTGAGCCAAGTTTCAACTTGCGGCCCTCCGCGATAATTCATGCATTCGGTATCCTCGTGAGGCGCTACGTTTATTGCGGGAATGATTGCGATTGTTTGTGGGATTTGATGAGAGTTTTCTAATTCTTCTAAAGTGGTAATTCCCTTTAAGGCTCCAATCCACGTGGCTGGAACCCCTGGATATCCAGAAAATAATTCAGTTACTCGATAATCTTCCTTAACTTGTGTGAAATCTGAATTACTTTGCAACTCCTTTGTAATTTTCGGGGGGAGCACAACATATACAGTGTCGGTGACGCCTGAGTTCTCACCAGTTATAATTTTTTTAATTATCAGACTTCCACCGGCAAGTAATTTGCCTTTTCGGATCTCGTGAGCGGTCAAACCAGAAAGTGCACTAGTACTTATCGCTGATTTGCTTAGGTCTGCACGAATTCCAACAAGGTCACTCCACGATGAATAGAACTCTCCTGCGCGATTTATGGTGAGTCCTAAAGCAGATATAAAAATGACTTGAATAAGGATGATGATGGAGAAACGGGCAAAAAGATGACGGAACTTCGCTGCCGATATTCTGTTCCATAGAACAACAGTCAAAACCATCAAACTTATTGCAAGAACCCAAAAAATTAGCTCAGTACGCAGGCTTAACAGGGAAAACATTTTGCTTTCAAATCTCACTTCCTTGAGAATCAGAGTATAGTTCCATCACGTGCGCTTCTTAAATGACCCAACATTTGACCTCACTTACGATGATGTCTTCATGGTCCCAAGCAAATCTGATGTTTCAAGTCGGATGGACGTTGACTTAACTTCAAGTGATGCAACCGGTACAACAATCCCAATCGTTGTCGCAAATATGACAGCTATCTCTGGGCGTCGCATGGCAGAGACTGTTGCTCGCAGGGGCGCCATCGCCGTTATTCCACAAGATATTCCAATCCAGATTGTTAGCGATGTAATCGGTTGGGTAAAAACCCGGCATCCTTTCTTTGATACGCCTGTAACTCTTGCACCCGATGGAACTGTCGCAGATGCTATCGATCTCATAACAAAGAGGTCTCATGGCGCTGTAATCGTTGTCGAAAATGATAAGCCTATTGGCATCGTTACGGAAGCTGATCTTGAACGCGTAGATCGATTCACGCAAGTACACGCAGTTATGAGTAAGGATTTGCTCTCTCTCCAATCAGATGTCACTCCGCATGAGGCTTTTGATTTCCTCAATACTCATAGGCGCCGGTTGGCACCTGTTGTTGATAAGAGTGGAAAATTAATTGGAATTTTGACTAAGACCGGTGCTCTTCGTGCAACTTTGTATACCCCAGCACTTGATGCGAAAGGCAGACTTCGTGTTGCTGCAGCTGTTGGCATCAATGGTGATGTCGCGGGTAAGGCGAAAGCACTTCTCGATGCAGGCGCCGATGTACTTGTTATTGATACCGCACATGGTCATCAGGCAAAGATGATTGAGGCGTTGAAAGTTATTCGTGCTTTAAATCCAAAGGTCCCAATTGTTGCGGGAAATGTTGTAACCCCAGAAGGAGTTCAAGATTTAATTGAAGCTGGCGCAGACATCATCAAAGTAGGCGTAGGTCCCGGAGCGATGTGCACGACGCGCATGCAAACTGGTGTTGGCCGCCCACAGTTCACGGCCGTTTTAGAATGCGCTGCTGAAGCTAAGAAATATGGAAAAAGTATTTGGGCAGATGGTGGAGTTCGCCATCCTCGCGATGTTGCGTTGGCTCTTGCAGCAGGCGCGTCTCAAGTGATGATTGGCTCATGGTTTGCAGGAACGTACGAGTCACCGAGTGATTTAAATAAAGACTCGAACGGACGCTTGTATAAAGAATCTTTTGGCATGGCCTCTGCCCGCGCCGTTGCTGCGCGAACAGCGAGTGAAGGTGCCTTTGATCGCGCGAGAAAATCCTTATTCGAAGAAGGCATTTCATCTTCGCGCATGTACATCAATCCGGATCGCCCTGGAGTTGAAGATCTACTTGATGAAATTATTGCTGGCGTTCGCTCATCGTGCACATATGCAGGGGCTCGTAGTCTTGCTGATTTCCATGAAAAAGCTGTTGTAGGAATTCAATCTGCGTCAGGTTATGCAGAAGGTCGTCCACTCTTTCAATCTTGGACTAACTAGACCTAATCCACTTCTCGTTTTGGATCATTCGAATCATCGTAAGGTTCTTGGGGTTGCGCGAGTTTCCAATACATGTAGAAGAGAAAAAGCCCAAAAAAAGGCCACTCCAAAACATACATCCAGCTTCTCGAGTTTCCACCGAGTGCGCGATCGAATTGAAGCAGTCCCATTGCAATGCATAACGGAATTCCTAACAGCAGCCATTTCCGTTTAGGTTCAGGAATTTGTTCGTTAGTCATCTTCTTCGACCGCCAACTTTGCTTCGTTTCTAAACCAATCTCTTGCCGATAGCACAATCCAAACAGTATCAATCAACATTCCCATTGCCCACATAATTGCACCGCCTGCATGCTGTTCTTTAAGGCCAGTGGAGACCGTTACTGAATCAGGCAGTGAGTGAACCATTCGGTTTCCGGAATAAAGAAAGAATCCTGTCATCGTTTCTGGAAGCATCATGGCAAATAGTGAAATAACTCGGGTGGAATATGGCACGTGGAATGGGTGAGGATTGCCTTCCATCACCGGGTAGTAGTAGATAGTTCCACCGACAATAAAGAGAATAAGCTCCAAGGAGTGGATATTTGAATTTCGCATACCCGCATTCGCTAGCGGTGAAAAATGAGTAGAGATGAGCGTTGCAAGGAACACCGCAAAACCTATTTCAGGCTTGAGCAAGTATTTGATAGGAGTTTGATCGATGCGCCACATCTTGAAAGGAGAGCCCAGAACGATAAGTGGAGAGATCAGCATCATGAGCAGAATGTGCTGAATCATGTGAAAAGTGAAGTTATGAACGGCAATATGAGGAATAGGGCCAACCAAAATCAATAGCAAGAGAAGCATCGCAAGGCCGAATAGTGATTGTCTGGCTTTACTAATTCCGAATGAGGATGGTTTCGCTGTGAAGTACCTGAGAGTTGAAAACAAAATGAGCCCAAAAAACAAGACATCCCACGCAATGTTGAGCTTCATACGTCCCCCCAAAAATCTTCCCTAAATTGTTATAACTCAGAGCAGTTTTAGCCTTCCCTTAGCCTACTCACAGGGGTATCCTCACATTCGTGTTTTGTTTCACAGAAATGACCAGTTCGAGCAAAATGCCCTATTGGTCCATCCCTCATCACTCCATCGGAAAGAAGGAATAGTGGAAACCACCACAGTAGAAACAAGTTCAAGTAAGCGCTTGATCAGCGCCCTTGTCTTTGTCGTTCTGGGTGTTGCCGTAGTTGGAACTGTTGGATTTACGCTGCATAGTTTGAGCGCCGATCCACAGAAAGCACTATACGCAACCAAGAGTTCTGAGACGATTGTTGTCGATGGAAAGACTTATCCAAAAGCATCAATAGCACTTGGTGTTTACGCAGACTCTGGTCAGGCGGCTGATTACGGGCATTACACAACTAATAAAAAAGATTATGTTCAATATGGCCCTTCCACACACCTAGTCCTCCCAGCACACACATTTGTAACCGTAACGATTAGCGCATATGACGGTGGCGAACATCTCAACAACCCATACTTCGGCAAAGTTGTTGGAACTGTCGGCGGCACAATTAATATAGATGGCGTTGACGTAAGCAATGTTCCCTCTGACAATGTGCAACACACTTTCACATTGCATGGAATTCCCTCATCATCGCAAGACCCTCTCTTTGTCAATGTCCCTCTTCCACAAGTGAAGGCAGATGACCAAGACAATTTCATCGCTACACAAGACCCAAAAACAAATTTCAAGGGCCACACAGTTACCTTCTCCTTCATAACCGGTGGAGCTGGCGACTACGTATGGAACTGTGAATATCCATGCGGTGATGGTTCATACGCCAAATTCGGTGCAGCCATGAGCACATACGGATATATGTCAGGAAAGGTGACGGTGAAATAATGTCTGAACATAACTCTGAACATAGCTCTGAACATAACGAATTAGATCTCAAACCAACACCTGGCCAACGCGCTACAAATCTCTTTAAGCGCAAGGATGTGCAACGAACTGCGGTATTTGGAATTTTTTGGACAGCAGTATTCGTAGTACTCGGTCTTTACATTTACCCAAAGTGGATGCCTGAAGCAATGAGCACAGATATGAAAGCCATGGAAAAGATCATGGTTGGATTCACGCTCATCTCAGCACCTATTGCAGGTCTTGTTATGGGAATTGCCACTCAAGCAATCACCAACCGCCATAAAGGCAATACACCTCCACCAGATGGTCCAGCTATTCGCACAAATGGCCCAGTCGTTGTTGTGTGGTCCGTTGTTTCCGGAATCTTCTGCTTGATTGCAGTTGTTTGGGGAATCATGGAAGTCAACACAATGGCTAACGCAGCTACTTCTGAAGCAGGGACTGCGTTACACGTGCAGGTAACTGGTTCGCAATGGGTTTGGTCGTTTAAGTATGCCGATCAAGGAATTGAATCTGACAAACTGATGCTTCCACTAGACCGTCCAGTTGTTTTCGATGTCACCTCAGTGGACGTAAATCACTCATTCTGGCCGGTACAACTTGGTGTAAAGGTCGATGCAAATAGATTGCAAACAACCGTAATCCATACAGTGCCGAACAAATTAGGAAGAATTGATGTGAAGTGCGCAGAACTTTGCGGCCTCTATCACGCATATATGGAAACGACTGGTGAAGTAATGACAACCACTGATTTCAATAATTGGGTTACTACCAACGGAGGTCACGTAGCATGACAACTCTTCAAAGTACGTCATCGCATTCACGACCTATTCCAAACCCAGCAAAGAGTTTGATTACCAAACTCCATATGGGTACTGGTGCAGTTGTTGGAATCATCTTCGCAGTTGGTGCGTATTACGCATTGCGCCCCGCTGCCGACGACCCAAATTTCTACAACCAACAAAATAAGGCGCTTCTTGCCGCGATGCTTTCATGGAGCGTTGGCTTCTTGATTGGTATCGGCGCATTCATCGGGCCTTTCCGTTGGTTAATTGGAAAAGATTTAACTGCTGAAGAGCAGCTCTATCTCGCCGGTGATGGCCAAGGGATTAAGCGCTACTTTAAGTACTGCACAGACCACAAGGTTGTTGGTATCCAATACCTCGTCGGTGTAATGGCAATGCTTGCAGTGGGTGGCAGTATGGCAATGATGATTCGTACCAGCCTTGCAGTTCCTGGCGGTCACTTCATCGCAGCAACTATTTATAACTCACTCGTTGGACTTCATGGAATCACAATGATTGTTGCAATGATCATCGTGGCTACAGGTCCTTTCGGTAACTACATCATGCCAATCATGATTGGTGCCCGCGATATGGCTTTCCCTCGTTTGAATGCACTTTCTTGGTGGGTTCTCTTCACCGCAATCCCTGTGCTTTGTAGCGCATGGTTCCTTGGTGGAATTCCAACAGGTTGGACTGCTTATGCACCACTGAGCGTCCAGGCTGGTCCAGGAATGAATGCATTCATTGCAACAATTCTTATCTTCGCAGTCTCAACTGCAGTTGCAGGTATGAACATCACCGCAACTGTCGTGGCGATGCGCGCTAAGGGAATGAAATGGAACCGCGTTCCAATCTTCGTAATCGGCGCAACGATGTCTGTTGCACTCGCTATCCCAGCATTCCCAACATTTATGTTGGCTATGGTTCAAACAGCAACTGATCGCGTTTTCAATACTGGTTTCTATGATGCAAATGTTGGCGGTAGCGGTTGGCTTTATGCCCACCTATTCTGGATTATGGGCCACCCTGAGGTGTACGTAATTCTTTTGCCTGGTATTGCAATCCTTATGGAAATCACTCCGGTATTTGTACGTAAGCCACTGTTTTCTTACAACGCTGCAGTATTGGGCTTTGCAGGTATCGCAGGACTTTCAGTATTGGTTTGGGCTCACCACATGTACATCTCTGGTTGGACTCCGACGCTTAATGGGCCATTCATGGTGACTACGGAAATGATTTCCGTACCTACGGGACTTCTCTTCCTTGTTCTTCTTGGAACTGTATGGCGCGGTAAACCGTGGATGAAACTTCCAATGCTTGGAATGTTTGCAGTTATTTGGAACTTCCTAATTGGTGGAATTACCGGTATCTACTTATCAGACGTTCCAGCAGATAACTATCTTCATGGATCTATGTATGTAACTGCCCACTTCCATTACACATTGATGGGCGCAGCACTTACTGGCGCGGTTGCTGGTCTTGCATACTGGTTCCCTAAGATGACAGGTCGCATGCTCAATGAACGTGCTGGGTATATCTCATTCTGGTTTGTTCAGATTGGATTCCAAATCTTGTTCCTAGGAATGTTTATCGCTGGCGCAGAAGGACAACCACGTCGTGTTGTTAGCTTTGCGGCGATGTACAAGTACCAGAACATGATTAGTACCGGTGGTGCTTACATGGTTGGAATCGGATTCATCGTTCTGCTGTGGGCAGTTATTCACTCGTGGCGTAAGGGCGATATCGCACCTATGAATCCATGGGGCGCAAAGACTCTTGAATGGACTGTTCCTTATCCAGTACCTCTAGAGAACTTTGATGAAGCACCAGTGATCACCAGTGATCCATATGGCTATGGAAAGGGCAACTAATGTCTTCTGACACACAATTCCACATCCATCACGATGCTCCAGAAGTTGTTGGTCGTCGTGAACGCTTAGGAGTTCGTCTGCTGATTGTTGCTGATGGCGCATTCGTTGCCAGCATGATCTTCTCGTACTTCTACCTTCGTGGATTAAATGCCAATGGAGCATGGGTTCCAAAAGGTGGCCATACTCTCTCAGCCTCGACTGGCTGGATGGCGGCGCTTCCATTCGTGGTTGCCGCAATTGTTCATAAGATAGGTACAAGAAATCGAAGTAATGCAACTGCAGGAATCGTCCTGCTTGCAATGTTAGTTGGCGCTTATATTCAATGGCATCAACTTGCAACCATGCCATTCATCGCAAAAGATGATGGCGGACGTCACTTCTTCGAAGGTGCTTATGCGTCAAACTGGGTTGTCCTTGGTGGAGCAAATCTCTTCCATTACTTCGTCGGTACATTCATTGCATTGGGGTTATTTATCCGCGGCTTTCGTGCCAAGGTTGATCCCACTCTTGAACACTGGCGTCAATTAACTGCTAGTTCTTGGTTCACATGGATTGCCATCTCTGGCGTTCTTTGCGCAATCACAACTGGCATCATTTAAAAATAGAACTAAAAAGCCCCGCCTGCTGATAGCAAGCGGGGCTTTTTTATGACTAATTACTTCTTGGCTTTTGGAGCTTTAGGTGTTCCTTTTTTCTTTATTACAGAAGTCTTTGCCTTAGCAACTTTCTTTGTGGACTCTTCACCAGTGCCTGTATTTGCTTCAGTTGTCTCATGAGTAGCGGTTCCTTCTTTCCCAGAAGCAGTTTTTACAACTGGCTTCTTAGGATTGTTGGCTGCATGCGAAACTGTTGGAATAACAAGACCGATTACGAGTGCGATTGCAAAAATCTTCTTCATATATATTCATCCTTTTAGATTGTTAGTTACATGACTGGGAGTGCGGCTAGTGCGGCCTCGAAGTCTGCATCCAAAAGCTGAGAATCAACCATGTTTCCGCTGAGGAACTGGTCATAAGCAGCAAGATCGAAATGTCCGTGTCCGCAAAGAGCTGTAAGAATGACTTTCTCCTCACCGGTCTCCTTCGCCTTAAGGGCCTCCTGGATAGCCACTGCAATCGCATGCGTAGGTTCAGGAGCGGGAACAATTCCTTCTGTGCGGGCAAACTTAACTGCCGCCTCAAAGCATTCCTTCTGCCCAACAGTTGTCGCGGTCATCATTCCAAGTTCGTAGATATGCGAAACAAGCGGCGCCATGCCGTGATAACGAAGGCCACCAGCATGAATTGGATCTGGGATGAAGTCATGTCCAAGTGTGTGCATCTTCATGAGTGGCGTCATTCCAGCCGTATCACCGAAGTCATAGGCATATGTTCCACGGGTCAAAGATGGGCATGAGGCTGGTTCGACAGCGCGAATCTCTGGGTTCATCTTGCCCTTCATCTTCTCGCGCATGAATGGGAATGAGAGTCCAGCAAAGTTCGATCCTCCACCAGTACAGCCAACGAGAAGATCTGGAGTCTCACCGACCTTTGCAAGCTGCAATAGTGCTTCTTCACCAATGATTGTCTAGTGCAAAAGAACATGGTTAAGAACAGAACCAAGGGCGTATGCAACTGTTGGATCTGCAACCGCAGCCTCAACTGCCTCTGAAATTGCGATACCTAGGGAGCCTGACATGTTTTTAGGATCAGCAGAAAGACGTCGACCGGCTTCTGTAAGTTGTGAAGGTGAGCGGTGAACTTCGGCGCCGAAAACTTCCATCATTAAACGACGATATGGTTTCATGTCGAATGAACCGCCTACTTGCCAAATCTCACATTCAAGATCAAATAGTGAACACGCAAAAGCGAGCGCAGTTCCCCATTGACCAGCTCCGGTTTCCGTTGTGAGTTTTTTGATTCCGGCTTTCTTGTTGTAGTAAGCCTGCGGAACAGAAGTGTTTGTCTTGTGTGAACCGGCTGGCGAAACGCCTTCGTACTTGTAATAGATACGTGCAGGAGTATCGAGCAACTTCTCGAGGCGGCGAGCACGGAACATGGGCGATGGGCGCCATGTGCGATACACATCGAGAACCTCACCAGGAATATCAATGTATGAGTCAGTGGAAACTTCTTGAAGAATTAAATCCATTGGGAACAAAGGCGCTAAATCAGCAGGACCGACAGGCTCGTGTGTTCCTGGATGCAATGGTGGTGGTGGAGGTGATGGCAGATCAGGAATGATGTTGTACCACTGTGTTGGCATTTCACTTTCATCAAGAGTGATCTTGGTGAATGTATGCGGATCCTTGTTC
>CAIMSI010000042.1 GCA_903844115.1 uncultured Actinomycetes bacterium | reverse complement strand
GGAAGAGTTCTGACTCATTCCAGTTGGAGCTTTCGCCGTACCGCAGGCACTCAAAAGCAAAACACTGCATGTGATAAAACTGAATGTCTTAATTTTCACGAGAAATCCTATTTTGACGGTAGATAGACAAATGTAAAGATACCTGAAACCGGGTGGCCATCATCTGATACGGCGCGATATTGAACAGAGTACTTGCCAGATTTCGCAGAACTCTTCAATCCTACTGTCAGAAATGCGCCTGAAACTTTCGGATTACCAGTATCCACGCGTCGACCTTGAGAATTCTTCACATAAGCCCAATCAACCACGGCACCACTCAATTTCAAGATTGGTTCATCGAACCTAATAGAAACTTGGGATGGCCAATGAGTGAGGATTGATCCTGCCGAAGGTGTGGTGGAAAGCACTTTTGCATGTGCGAAGGCAGAAGTGGTTCCTGCGAAGGTGATGAGTACTGCTAGCAGAAGCGATTTTATGGTTCGTTTCATTTGCGCATTCTACTCCATCGCCTTTAATTTGCCTACTCCATCGCCTTTAATTTGTATCTGCGAATTACTCGCGTTTAGGTAATCCAACATTCACTCCTTAAAATCAGCTCAGGTCAAAAACGAAAATGAAAAGGAAGCCATTCGTGAATATTCATTCCGACATTACAAAAATTGTTGGCAATACACCACTTGTTCGCATTAATCGTATTACTGATGGCGCCGAAGCGCAGGTTTTTGCAAAATTAGAATTTTATAATCCTACGAGCACAATCAAAGATCGTATTGGTATTGCGATGATTGATGCGGCAGAAAAATCTGGTCAATTAAAAGCTGGCGGAACAATTATTGAAGCGACTTCTGGAAACACCGGTATCGCACTTGCCATGGTGGGTGCCGCGCGTGGCTATAAAGTAATTCTCACGATGCCTGATTCAATGTCGAAGGAGCGTCGTGCACTTTTGCGTGCATTTGGTGCAGAACTTGTTCTTACTCCTGCAGCAGAAGGTATGCGCGGGGCAGTGGCGAAGGCAGAAGAGCTTGGCAAACAAGCCGGCGCAGTTCTTGTTCGTCAGTTTGAAAATGAGGCAAACCCAGAAATTCACCGCCAAACAACTGCTCAGGAAATTTGGAAAGATACTGATGGCCAAGTTGCAGCACTTGTTGCAGGCATCGGCACTGGCGGAACAATTACTGGTATTGGGCAAGTTCTGAAAGAGAAAAATCCCAACATCAAGGTATTTGCTGTAGAACCAGCGGCTTCTCCTATTCTCAATGGCGGCGCGCCTGGCGGGCATCCTCTGCAAGGAATTGGACCAAACTTCATTCCCAATATCCTTGATACAAAGATTTATGATGAAGTTCTCGATGCATCAAACGAGGACGCCCTTGGCTTTGCGCGACGTGCCGCGAAAGAAGAAGGACTGCTTGTCGGTATCTCATCGGGAGCAGCTCTATGGGCCGCTACACAAATTGCAAAACGTCCAGAGTTTGCTGGCAAGATTATCGTCGTAATAATTCCCTCATTTGGTGAGCGATACTTGTCTTCAGTCCTCTACCAAGATTTAATGGATTAAGTCTTGTATATGTTCAAAATTATTCGAGAAGACCTCAAAAATGCGATCCTCCGTGATCCGGCTGCGCGAAACAAGTTTGAAGTCTTTTTGACTTATCCGGGAGTACACGCAATTTGGAATTACCGAGTCTCGCATTTCCTTTGGAGTCATGGATTCAAACTCATAGCCCGAATGCTCTCCAATCGCGCCAGGCGCCGTACGGGAATTGAAATCCACCCGGCGGCAATCATTGGGCGCCGGTTCTTTATCGATCATGGCATTGGTGTGGTCATTGGCGAGACAACTGAAATTGGCGACGATGTGATGCTCTATCACAACGTTACTTTGGGGGCTCGCCGCTTCGCTACTGGTAAGCGTCACCCAACTGTTGGTAATCGAGTAACGATCGGGGCCGGCGCCAAAATACTTGGCCCAGTAAAAATCGCAGATGATGTGCGCATTCCGTACAACCGAGTTGTCTTAGAAGATATTACGAAAGCGATCAAAGAGTTTTCCTACGAGATCTAATCCCTAACGGGGATGGCTAAGAGCAAGGCCAGTAGCAAGTGCCAAAATTCCCACAGCAGAAACCGCTGTAAGCACCCTGCGAATCTTTGGCTTCGATAAAAATGCTGAAGATTTATCAACAACTGCCACAAGGCTGAAATACCAGACCATAGAAGTCGCAGCCTGAACGCACGAAAGAATAAAGATACCCCGTCCAAGCTTGAAATCTTTAGGAACAAATTGTGGGATGAAGGCGACCGCGAAAACCGCAGCTTTCACATTGGTGAGATTTGTAATTAGTCCGAGCCGAAATGCAGAGATGAAAGACGTCTTAGCTTTTCCAGAGACTTCAAATTTTCCTGATTCCTTGCGCAATTCAAAAAGAGTTTGTATTGAAAGCCCCACGAGAAAGAGCACGCCTGCCCATTTCAAAATAGCAAAGGCAGTTGGGGAACTAGCAAATACAGCAGAAAGTCCCACGGCAGACATCGCGCCCCAAATAATCAAACCGCCAGAATTGCCAAGAACTGAATAAATCGCAGCGCGAGATCCCCCGACAAGAGATTGTCGCAAAACCATCGCAACTCCTTGGCCAGGAACAATCGCCAAGAGCAAAGCAGTGAGCGCGAAAGCGGGAATAACTGCGAGCAAACTCATGCAGAAATCATTGCGCTTAAAAGTGGTAGCCCAGCCTCAAGATTTTGTGCGAAAGCCGTACAACGCAATTGCAACCAAGCTCCGTGATACTTCACATTAAGAATCCATACATGGAATTCTTGTTTGGGCGATTGCTTTTTCAAGAGAAAATACGCTTCGGCATTCGCGATGCCAGGCAAATCTGTTTTGACGTAACCCTCGGTGAGCCAACCCGAAACTCGATTCTCAAAAAGTCCCTTTGAATTATCAACCCAATCTGCAGTTATCCCTATTTCCGCACTCTGCAAACCGTATGAACAAGCCAAACCGCCATTGTCGAGAACATCAGCAAGTTCTGTGCCAGCGGCCGGTTGCCATTTGGTTGGGATGTATTTTGCGCCACTCACAATCTGCGACAGCGCCTCACTCATGCCAGTCTTGGTGCAGTCTGTTGGGATTGCAAGTTTAGAAATTGGGGAGGCGGAAGGTGTCGGTACAACTTTCCCCGCTCCCCCACATCCTGTGAGAAGTAGAACTGCAACAATTGAAAAACTAATCTCTTTTAGCGACACGATGAACCTTATGTTGCGCGGCCTGTGCGACCGGACGAATTGTCATTGAATCCACGTTGAAATGATCTGGAAGCATGATGCTCCATCGAATAGCTTCTGCAACATCATCGGCAGTGAGTGGCGCCTCGACGCCTTCATAAACTTTGGCTGCTTTTACTTTATCTCCAGCAAATCTATTGACTGCAAATTCATCAGTCTTCACCATCCCTGGCGCAATTTCAGTGACACGAATTGGCTCTCCATTGAGTTCAAGGCGCAATGTTTGAACCAGCGCCCTTTCAGCGTGTTTAGCAGCGGTGTAGCTGCCACCAGTCTCATATGCGATAAAGCCAGCCGTGGAAGTCACAACGACAATAATTCCCCGGCCACTTGCACGCAGGTGTGGAACCAATGCCTTAACAACTCTCACCGAACCAAGCACATTTACATCAAAAGTTTTGAGCCACGATTCAACATCGGAATCTAGCAAGAGTGATCCGTCAAAAGAACCACCAGCATTGCTCACAACGACTGTCACATTCTTGCCTACAAGTTTTGCCGCAAGCGCATCCACTGAACCTTGATCGGTAACATCAAGTTCCATTGCTTCGATGTTTGAATTTTCAGCCGCAAGATCCTTAAGGCGATCCATCCGTCTAGCCGCAGCAATTACGTGATATCCATTCGCGGCCAACGTGCGAGCTGTAGCCGCACCTATTCCACTGCTTGCACCTGTAACAACGGCATATTCTGTACTTTGACTCATGTCGCAAGTTTATCCCGCTTG
>CAIMSI010000041.1 GCA_903844115.1 uncultured Actinomycetes bacterium | reverse complement strand
TTGAATAAGAATGTGATCTACTGGTTGAGGAAGCGCACCTTGCACGCCGAGATCTTCATCTTCTAGAAGTGCGTTACCAAAAGTAGAAAGCGCACCTTGCCCAGTTATTCCTAGCCATTCTGCTTCACGAAGTATCCATTGAATATATTCACTATTGGAACGCGTTGGGGTAAGCCATGTAATAAGTGCCAAAAGTGATTCACCATCAGGATCCATTTCAAGATTTTCAGATAACGTGCGCAACGTTAATGCACGTAAAGCGGAGATAGTTGAGCGATCAAGTTCTGGTCCGAGAGCGGCTACATTCTTTCCATCGCCTTTACCAATTAAACCTGCAACTCGTGAAGTTGTCATCCAAAGAGTTACAAGACTGTGCCAGCGTTCTTCGGGTTCGCGGCTGAGCCAAGCATCAAAAGAAGCTGTTGGAAGAATTTGATCATCGGTGTCAATCACAACAAGTCCGGCAAGGTAAAGAATTTCAGCGACAAATCCAGCACACTCTTCACTCACACCAAGGTGTTCAGCGGTTGCTTTCAAATCGCGCACGCCTAAGCCGCCAGAACGAAGCGCTGTTGGTGGCTCATCTGACCAGTTGTGCGCTAATTCCTCGGCCCAGCGAATAAATGTAGAAATATTGGCAATGGCCGCTTGATCAACACTTTTTTGAACTCTCTTTGTACCAGTGAGCAAGGGTTGATTTGCGATGAGCTCTTTGAAAATTTTGCCACCACGTAGGTGAATTCCAACTTCGCGCGGAAGTAATACATTTTGTGAATCTACTGCAATCAGAAATTTATTCTCGAGCAGCCAAGATATGTTGGCGTTTGCCTTTTTTACGTTTGCAACTTGTCCGCGAGGTGGTCCCCACGTCATGCGTTCAAGAAGTTGGAGCGCCCCTTCAGGTGCTTTCTTTAACTCTTTAAGGTTCATTTTCTCTGATGCAATCGGGCCAAGGCCTGCCGGAAATTCTCCGATAACTGCACGAACATTTGTAGGTATGCGATATTTCTCGCCATCTTTATATGTAAAGCCTCGAGTCCATAACAGCTCTATAGTTTTAATTGCTTCTTTTCCAACAAGCTGTAGAACTTCAATTTCGCTGAAGGGTTCAGAAAGAAGTGCCATCGCAGTCAAAACATCAAATTGCCATTGGGTGAGCACATCACGGGCACGAAAGAGGCTGGGCATGGAATTGGCGCGAGCTGCAAGAGCGGAAAGATCTGATGGAACAGGGGAGAGTAAGTCAGGGCGCGCAGCAAAGAGTTGGGCCAGTGATTTATCATCGCGGCCACGAAGTTCTTCTGCAAAGGATGGGCTAGACATAACTGCCCTACATTACTCGCTTTGTTAGTGCTTGCGCCTCTTGAGCGCTGGGTTGAGCCCACCTGCAATTGCAGCAAGACGATTGATTACGGGAGCGATAATGATTTTGAACCAACGGCCACGGCGGAAATCATAAATAGGCCAAGAATCTTTGGCTGCACGGATTCGTAGCAACGTATCTGGATTAATTACCCGAGGCTTGCCTACCGCTTCAAGAAGCGGGAGGTCATTGTGGCTATCTGAGTAACCATAAGAATTTGCAAGATCGATATTTTTTTCTTCCGCAAGAGCCTTGATAGCGCGAGCTTTTTCACTTCCGTGAAGTAATTTGCCAATAATCTCACCGGTGTATTCACCATTTACTTCTGCGGCGCGAGTTCCAAGAGCCCCTGAAAAACCAAGACGCTTTGCTATGAGATTGGCTATTTCTACTGGACTCGCAGTTATCAGCCAAACCTCTTCACCACGCGAAAGATGTTCCTGCGCAAGTTCTAAAGTACCTTGCCACAGAGCTGGTGAAACGTAACGATCGTAAACGTCGTTACCCATCTCTAGTAGCTCATCTACATTGTGGCCTTTAACAACGCGAAGTGCAGCGCCTTGAATTCGATCAACCTCATCCTCATTGCGCTCGCCAACGAGTTGGTAGCGTAAATTTGCGAGCACAAAGGCGACGATGTCGCGCTTGTTGAAGAAGCCTCTTTGGTACATGCCCTTACTCAAAAAGTAGAGTGAAGAACCTCTAATCAGAGTGTTATCAATATCAAAGAAGGCCACTCGCTTGGCTTGGAGAGGCATAAAGGTAAGCCTATCTATTTACCGGCGGAATGCCCGCCCCGTCTACTCCTTTATGCTTATCCCATGGGTTCAACCGTTCATGTGCTTCGTCACGGTGAGGTTTTTAACCCTGAAAAAATTCTCTATGGATTACAACAGGGGTGGCACCTTTCAGATCGTGGCCATGAAATGGCAGGCGCAGTTGCAGAATGGTCCAAGCAATTTAGCATCGGGGCCATACATGCATCGCCTCTCCAGCGGGCCCAAGAAACTGCAACACCAGTTGCACGCATTCACGGATTAGATATTAAGACTGATGAACGATTAATTGAAGCAACTAATATTTTTGAAGGAAAGAAATTTGAATTAGGAAGTGGCGTTTTGCGTCACCCAAGTTCATGGCGCCACCTCACGCGTCCTTGGATTCCTTCGTGGGGTGAGCCTTACGAGAAACAAATCAAACGAATGCTCGAGGCAGTTTTTTCATCTCACGAAGCAGCAAATGGGAAAGATGCATTTTGTGTCTCGCATCAACTTCCAATTGGGATTTTACGTTCTGCTGTGGAAGGTCGACGTTTACTCCATGATCCTCGCAAACGCGAATGT
>CAIMSI010000040.1 GCA_903844115.1 uncultured Actinomycetes bacterium | reverse complement strand
GGCTGAACATCAGCGAGGTGGCGTAAGACGAAGGGATCCTTCTTCTCCATTTTGTGTCCAACCAACGGTTGGAATCACCCTCTCTAGGTACATCGATTTCGCAACTACTTCTATTACGAACGCCAGTTATTCAGTCCGGCCTATACATCAATTGTACTTACATTTCGATAAATAACTGGCAGGGCAAATGAGGTTTTAGTACTTGGAAAAAGTCCTAAACTGGTCAATCACGCATTACCAACAAAAGGGACCCATGAGACTCGCCAATGTTGCCGGACGTACGACAATTATTTCTGAAGAAGGACTCATTGACGTCCAGACCGCCTCGAACGGTGCATTCTCAAGTTCTGTTGATAAGGCCATCAATAACCTTGATGCTCTAAAGAAGTGGTTCTACGACACCGACCCAGCACCAACAACTGTCGCAACGCTCGAAGAGATTATGAGCCGCAATGACCTCGGTCCAGTTATTGAAACACCTTCGCAAATTTTCGCTATTGGACTTAACTACCGTACGCACGCAGAAGAGATGAAGCTCGTACTTCCAACTCGCCCAATGGTCTTCACGAAGTTCCCATCATCTATTACTGGTGCAAACTCAACGTTCAAGATTCCATCTGAAACGACTGACTGGGAAGCAGAACTAGTAATTGTTTTTGGAAAGCGCGTTCGCAACATCTCTGTTGAAGATGCACTCAGCTGTGTTGCTGGCTACTGCACTGGAAACGACCTTAGTGACCGCGAACTTCAAATGGCTGGATCACCGGCTCAGTTCTCACTTGGAAAATCGCACCAGAATTTCTCACCAATTGGCCCATGGCTAACAACAACTGATGACATTGAAGATCCGAACGATCTGCGAATCAGCTGCAGCGTTAATGGAACGAAGTATCAGAATTCAAACACCAGTGACATGGTTTTCACTGTTCCAGAACTCATTTCATACGTATCATCTGTGTGTGAAATTCGCCCTGGAGACTTGATGTTCACCGGAAGTCCACACGGTGTTGGTCAGGGACAAACCCCGAAGATTTTCCTAAAGCCTGGCGACGTTGTTGAAACAACAATTGACGGACTAGGAACACTTCGCAATAAGGGTATTTAAGTACTGGTCGGGCTGGGGAGATTTGAACTCCCGATCTCTCGGCCCCCAGCCGAGCGCTCTAGACCAAACTAAGCCACAGCCCGCGAGGAGAAATCCTACTGGTTTGAACGTTGTGAACTGTGTGACTGATCAGGGTGAAGCAACCATGCTCGTGCTTCACAAAGATTCAAAACAATTTCACCGGGCAACTTAGTTTTAATTGCTTCAGCAATTCGTTCGTCAATTGCGCTTATTAGATCATTATTAATTGTCATTGTTAGAACTTTCTAGCCGCCAGCAGCGGCAGTCACTATCTCAATTACATCACTCTCTTGGAGTGATGTTGTATTCCAGGTTGATTTGCTTATAATTTCGCCGTTAATCGCCACTGCAACGCCACGAGGCGAGATTGATTCATGAACCAGTAACTGTTCAATCGTTCCTCGAAATGATGAAGGGTTGCCATTCAAAATCATCGTGTTCTCTCGTTCGCAAATTCAAGAGCCTGCAGCGACGCAAGGGGAGCAAGCGTTACTCCATGTCGGTAATGACCAGAACTCCACGCCCAGTTTGGAGTGACAAGTTCTTCGAAGAATGGCTCATGATCTGGAGATGCCGGCCTGAGACCTATTCGAGTTTCAACAACTTCAGCAGTTTCAAGAGCTGGAAATACTTCTAAGGCGTCACGAAGAAGTCGCTGTAATTCACCAGCCTCAATCGCTGGTGTTCCACTCTCATCAGATGATGCGCCAATGACGTTGTAGCCACCCGGGCGACTCACTAGGTAGATCTTTCTGCCGCGAACAAAAGCACGAACCATTGGCAGAGTGCTGCGATCAAAACCTTGCATACGAACTGTCATTCCGCGAACTGGGCGAAGAACATTTTCGCCACTCGCCTTTATTCCAGCAGGAACTGCAGAAGAGCCCGTTGCAATGATTCCAACCGTTGCAGTATGCGTTCTTGAATCTGAACGAACTTCCACGCCGCTCTTAGAAGAAACAACTTCATGAACGGATTCATGATGAACAACAACACTCAGATGAGAGAGGGCACTAAGCAGCGAGCTAATTACTTGATCGGGATCAACCCAGGCATCGTCACTAAGGAGTATCCCTTCCGATATTCGAGGAGAAATGAATTCAAACATCTGAGGGTGAGCATCATGATCAACATGAGAGACGCGGGCCTTGAACTCAGTTGCAAGTTCTAAGTGCTGTTGGACAAGACGCTTGTCTGAACTGTCCCAGCCAACAAGGAGAGTTCCAACCTTATGGATCTGAATCTTTTCATTACAGAGTTCTTTGATTTCACGTGAAAGAAGCTCCCAAGAAGGTGTTGACTTCAGCTGGACAAGATACTGAGACTGCTCTCCACTAGTAATTTCGCCTCCTGGGGCAAGCATTCCAGCGGCGGCGTACGTTGCGCCTTTGGCGATGTGAGGGTCAAATAAATCGACTGAAAAACCTGCTTGCGCAAGGCGGTAGGCGCTCAGCAGACCAATAATTCCGCCACCTACGACAATCGAACTTTTACTCACCCCACCACAGTAGGCGTGGCGCGGGTATTTCCAGATTCGTTAT
>CAIMSI010000039.1 GCA_903844115.1 uncultured Actinomycetes bacterium | reverse complement strand
TATCCAAATCTCCGCTCGCAAGAACTGTGAAGCCTTCCATGCGGTCAAGATTTTGTGGTGTCAGCGGTGGTTTCTTACCTATCGCACGAAGGTGCTCAATAGTGCGCGGGAGGACACAACCAATTAACGAAATAAAAAGAAGAAGATAAATCGCGCTAAACCATGGCGAGCTGTAAACATCAAAGAATCTCAGGCGGTCTAACCACACACCAAATAAACCGTGCGATGCAAGGTAATCGCGCACTTTCATTGGGTTTTGTGTTCGTTGTGGAAAAAGTGAACCCGGTATCGATGCCACTCCAAGGAGCATGAGCAACAACAAGGCAGTTCGCATGCTTGTGAGTTGTCGCCAGGTCCAACGAAGGAGTGCTACTGAACCTATAGGTGTTTGGTTACTCATTAAATCACCGGAATGAAACCAGAAACGAGACCACGAAGTGAATTCATAATTGAATCCCATGCCCCAGTGACTTGCAGAATTCCAATCAGTATTAGGAACCCTCCGCCAAAACGAGTAATAATATTTCCACGCTTTGAAATGAATCTCCGCAGTTTTGCTGACTTATCAAAGAAAACTCCAACAAAAATAAAAGGAAGACCAAGTCCTAAACAATATGCGACCGACAAGATTGCGCCACGCAGGGCACTCGAGCTTTCAAAAGAAAGTGCTTGAACAGCGCCAAGGGTTGGGCCAATACATGGAGTCCAGCCAACACCAAAAAGGAATCCCAGCAACGGTGCGCCAGCTAACCCCGCTTTAGATTTCCACGTAGGTTTGAAAGCACGGTAAAAACGATTACTGAAAAGAAAAACTACGCCCATCAAAATAGTCAGCAGCCCAAGGACTATTGAAATGGTCCGTGAGTTTGCAGAAATATGTGATCCCAATGATCCAAAGAGCGCGCCATAACTAATAAAGAGAAATGAAAATCCAGAGACAAAAAGTATTGCTCCGATTGCAACCCGGCTTCGATTTTTCACATCGGTCATACCTGCCGCATAGGAAAGATATCCAGGAACGAGTGGGAGCACACAGGGAGAAAAGAATGAAAGCAATCCAGCAATAATGGCAATTACAAATGCCACTATGAGATTGCCACTAAAAACTTGATTTACAAAAAAGTCATGCATTTTGCACGACCTTGTTGATCATTGAATCAAGCAAAGCAAAGGTGACTTGGCCACTAATGCGCACTGCTACACGCCCATGTTTGTCGATTATGAGCGTTGTTGGAATTGCATTTGGTATCAATGAGCTTGCAAATCCAGCGAGAACTGAGTCATCCGTGAGTATTGGATACGTGATTTTGAAGCGCTTCACAAAACTTTGAGCAGCAGTCAGATTATCGCGAGTCAATATGCCCAGAAATTGAAGTTCTGTTCGCTTGGTAGCAAAATCTTCTAAAAGTGGTGCTTCAGCCCGGCATGGAGAACACCAAGATGCCCACACATTTACAACTGTTACTTTTCCGCTACCCAGATATTTACTTCCGTCGAGAGTTTGCCCGCTTAAATCTGGAGCTAGTTTTCGATCTGCCGGCATTACATAAACGGCGACACCATCCCCTGAAATAAATGCATTTTCATTTAGAGTCGAGGTTCCCCCACCAGCGCACGCTGTTAGAAGTACCAATGGAAGAAGTGCGAATAGCGCCTTGGCTTTTTTCATTTCTTTGGGAGTAAACCTTTAGCTGGTTCTGAATACGTAACACCAGAAATCATTGCGTCATCATCAAAGTGGAAACTAGTAACAGATGCAAGAGTACATTCGCGTTTGCGAGGATCATGGAGTAAACGTCGACCTTCCACAGCAGAGCGTAAAATCCAAATTGGAAGTTGATGCGAGACACAAAAGGCATCTTTCCCATTTGCTGCTTCGTGAGATGAAAAAACTGCCTCGAGCATTCGTTTGATTTGTTTCTCGTAAGGCTCGCCCCACGAAGGAATCCAAGGACGCGTGAGGTGGCGCCATGAACTTGGGT
>CAIMSI010000038.1 GCA_903844115.1 uncultured Actinomycetes bacterium | reverse complement strand
GCTAAACCGATTGGAAGGTTGATGTAGAAAATCCAACGCCATCCAACAATTCCCAAGATGTGTCCGTGATCTGAGAAGAATCCGCCAAGCAGTGGGCCGGCAACCGATGAAAGTCCCCAGACGCCACCGAAGTAACCCTGGTACTTGCCTCGATCGCGTGGTGAAACGATGTCGCCGATAATGACGAAGGTGAGTGCCATAAGACCACCTGCACCGAGTCCTTGAAGGGCACGGAAAATAATGAGTTGGTTCATTGTTTGTGCAGCGCCGGCTGCGAATGAACCAATCAAGAACGTGACAATCGCGAACTGGAAGACTGGGCGACGACCATAAAGATCTGAGATCTTTCCGTAAAGAGGAGTCGAAGCAGTTGAAGTTAGAAGGTAGGCAGTGACAACCCATGTGTAATGAGAGAGTCCGTTGAAATCTTCAACGATGCGCTTAAGGGCTGTAGATACGATTGTTTGATCCAGGGCCGCAAGGAGCATTCCCATCATCAATCCACTGAGTACAGCCATAATTTCTTTATGGCTTAGTTGACCGTCTATCTTTTTTTCAGACATTTTTCTCCTTGTTAATTGTGATTAATTAGTGAAACTTTGCATCTTTAATAGTTACTTTTATTTCCCGGCCATTTGGAGCCGTGTAAGTCACGCTCTCGCCGATCTTCTGCCCCATTACTGCTGAACCAAGAGGCGACTTCTCGCTATAAACATCAAGGCCTTCGATATCGATTTCCCTTGAACCCAGGAGAAAATGCATTTCATCTCCCATCATGTCGACTATAACGCGCATGCCATGCCCAACTATTCCCTCAGCACTTGCTGGAGGCTCACCGATATGTGCATTTTCAAGCATGTGCTTGAGCTGTCGGATGCGGGCTTCAATTTTTCCTTGCTCATCCTTAGCGGCATGATATCCACCATTTTCCTTAAGGTCACCTTCGGCGCGAGCAGCTTCAATCTTCTTGACGATGTCAGCACGCCTTGGACCCTCGAGGTCGGCAAGTTCGCCAGAAAGCCGGTCAGCTGCGGCCTGGGTCAACCAGGTCTTTGGGATATCAGTCATAGGAGGGAAAGTTTACAGGCTTACGCAGTTAAGGATTGCAGCATTCACAGCCTGCAGGCGCGTAGGTATGAGAATTTCACGCGTAATACTGGTGTGGACCGCTTGCCCCGTTTGGGAGTTGGGCAGATTTGGAATCTGATCAACAATTTCTCCCACGGTGTTCTTATCTTTATCACGAGCAACAAGGGTGCATTGGTGTTGGCGCAGAGGATGTTTGAATGAAAGGGAGTAGCGAATTGAAATTGAAGTGGGCGAATCGGATTTGAATGAAATCAACGTCGACCGAACTTCAGGATTGGCCGCATGATTGGCACTCCACAGTAGCCAGCTACCTCCGACAATAAGAAAGATAAGCGCAGGTAATTTCCAGCCAGAAAGCCAGCTTTCTTTTCCAAAATTCCCATAGCGCTCCCGAAGGAAAGCTGTAACTTCTGGGTCATTAGGCGTGCTCATTACCCAAGTCTAGTGTCAACATCCAACTGGGAAAGGTGGATAATTGCGGCATGAACGATGCACCAGCAGAGGTCAATGTCGGCCTAGCCGGCTCACTCACCATGATTGTTCTCGTTATAGCCGTCACCCTTTTAATGGTCAGCTTCTATCGCCGCTACAAACGCGCGGCGGATAAAAAAGATCAAGACTAGCAATACGTCTCAATGCAGAAACATCTCAAAACTGTTGCTCTCGCGCTTCTCCTTATACTTGCAGCAGTTACCTGTTTTGAACTTGGTCTCTGGCAACTGCATCGAGCACAAGGAATGGCTAAATTACAAAAAGTTCAACCAGAACGTTCTGTTGTTGAATTAACGAATGCGGCCAGCGCTGGTTCGAATCTGCGAAATACTGCCTTCAATCGCCTCGTCACTTTTGAGGCAACATTTGAAAAAGATTATGTGGCACCCAATCAACTTGTGACTCTGATTGATGGAACTAAAGTTCGCAAAGATGTCATTGTTTCTCTTGCCAGGCTTACAAATCAAAAAGCAGTCCTTGTCGTCCGGGGTCTTTTCACCGGAAGCTTCCCTCCAAAATCAGCAGCTGCTCGAATTAACGGTCGCCTCTACGCGCGGCAAAATATTGATCAAGCCGAAGGCGGAGCCGGAAAGCTCTCGCGTATTGATCCTGCGCTCGTGGCTGGGGATACCGGCTTCAATCTCTTTGATGGTTATGTCATCCAAAGCGGCGGGGAAATTGCCGCCCCACAACTGCTTTCACAAGGTGGAGCTTTTTATTGGCAGCACATTGCCTATGTAATTACTTGGTGGTTTATGGGGCTACTTATTCTTTCATTCCCTTTTTATAACCGCTTTCGGAGCGTAAAAGCCAAGAGCGAGTAAGGTTTGACTATGAATTTCTTCAAATTTAATCGGGCCGG
>CAIMSI010000037.1 GCA_903844115.1 uncultured Actinomycetes bacterium | reverse complement strand
GCGAATGGAAAGGTCGTAGCCTTTTCATACGACACGGTAAAAATCAGCGACTTATCTCAAAGCGTTATAAAGAAATTTTCCACTGGATCGGTATTTAAAGCGTTAGAAGCGGTGGGGAAACACCCCGTGCGAGCTGTATCTGAAATTCACGCTGTAAAGTCCGAACTGATCGGCTGGGGTCCAAGTAAGCCGAAATCAAATTTATACCTTCAGTTGAAGCAAACTCACTTCTTACGAGATGGCTTTCCACTTATGACGGGTAGCACTTATTTCGTCGAAGGCCGATTCCAATTCATCATTCATAGAACTGTTTAGCAACAAACGTGCCCCGAGTGGGGGTCGAACCCACACTTGGAGGATTTTAAGTCCTCTGTCTCTGCCATTGGACTACGGGGGCCCGGGTAAATCTTAGGCTAAATAAGCGTAAATCCAGCAATTGTGCGGGTGGATTCAAAGTGACTTGTACTCATTTTGTATTCAATAAAAAGGATGAACTTTCTCGCATGATCTCTGGTGTCACCAGCGATGAAGGAACTATATCCAACAAAGCGACCTTAAAAACGTTTTATCTATTAGAGGGGCAAATTGTCACTCTTTTAGATGAAAGGAGCCATGTACATGGCTACAAATACACGCAAGGCAAATGGTCAAGGTTCAACTTACAAGATTAAAGGAACTAATTCGTATCGCACGGTGTACCGCACACAGGGTCGTGTTGTAACCGCTACTGCAAAGGATCGCCAAACATCCCGCGCTTTAGCAAAAGCAAAATTAAGTCAACTACCTATTTCACAGAGCAATAACTTGATTCGCACGACCACGCTAACTCTGGGTGAGTTCTTAGACCGTTGGCTCAATATCGAACACAAACAAGCAATTGCGCATACAACTTGGCGTCGCTACGAGAGTTTGGCACGCATGTGGATCATTCCTGCACTTGGGAATGTAACTCTTCGCAATCTCAACCGTCGCGATATCAAAACCTTCTTAGCTTCAATGGCTAACGCGGGCCAGAGTCCACGTTCGCGTCAGCAAGCTCGCGCATTACTCTGTGTGGCGCTTAATGCAGCGATGGAGCTCAACTTGATTGGTAACAACCCAGCAAAAGAAGTTCCAAATATCGCTCTCAGTAAAAAGCCGATCACCCCGCTAACAAGCGTTGAGGTGAAGCAGGCGATCGCAAGCGTGGCAGGAACGTTTATGGAAGCTCGTTTGCATTTAGCTGTTCTCTGCGGCTTGCGCCAGGGAGAAGCTCTAGGGACTCGTTGGTCAGATATTGATTTTGAAAAGGGACTATTAACTGTCACTAATCAAATTCAAACCATCAATGGCGTTAAGACTTTTGTTAAGTTGAAGACGGCATCTTCAATGCGCACGATTGCGCTCGCTTCCGGAACGCTTGAAGTCTTGAAAAATCACATGAAGATTATCGATAGCATGAAAAAGGAGAAGGGCGCTGAATGGGATGAGAATGACCTCGTATTCCCAAGTGCCTCTGGAAAGCCTTTGGAAGCGTCGGTCGACTACAGTCGCTGGCATACTGTTCTCGATCAGTGCGGACTAACGCGCCGCAGCTTGCACAATGCACGTCATACTGCCGGAACTCTGCTGTATGAGAACAACGTAGGCATAGAAACAATCCGCCGCATTCTTGGCCACTCGTCGGTATTAATCACGTCAAACACTTACGTTCACAATGCAGAAAAGCCTTTACGTGAAGCTGCAACAACTATTGATACGTTCCTCTCCGATAAGGAGGTGAAGTAATGCTACGCGCTGGAACGGCCCAAGGCCCACAAGTTATTTATCCATGTGAAACTGGATATTTTGTTGTCTTCTCATCACAGGATTCTGTGTTTGCCGGCGACTTTCAAACGACCGACGAGTTTGAGGCAGTGACAAAAGCTTTAGAAATTTGCGGGGATGATTGGGAGGGCTTAGTTTCAGTAGAGGACAACACCAAATGGGAGGAAGAGTGCGAACCAGTACTTTGTTTTGAATTCATGCCTTAGGAGGGAGTAGTGGGCAAGGGTGAGTTGGAAGATAGCCTGAATTCACCCTTGTATCACTCGATTATCAACTATGGCATTATGAATTCCTTTTTGCCAAAAATTGGGGAGGATTTCTCAACACAATATTGAAACTCTTGCAGCATTACTTACTATTTCCCATTTTAAGAGAATCAATAAAAATATATTTCCCAGTAAACCACTCGTTTTTTGCGACACTAGCTGAATCTGATAAGAATTTATATGTTGCGTCGAATGATTCTTTTCTATTGAGGAGCCACCAAGCGGCGACAGAAGCTGTTGCTGTAGATGTTCCAACCTCGAACTTCTTGCTGCCATCGCGATTAGTTACAAACCAGCGTGCATTGGCATAGAAGTCAACAAATGGGGAAACATTGTTATAGCGAGCAATGTATGGCGCCACCTTGGGATCCCACGCGATTCCGCTAACACCCGGGTCTGGATTATCCGTTGCACCTACGGCAACAGCATCAGGAATGCAGGCAGGAGCATTGCTATCTGTTTTACTTGAGTTATTTCCAATCGCAACAACTACGGGGACATCTACTGCCTTGAGCGTTGCAAATTGCGCCACCATTCCATCTGGCACGCGACATCCAGCCTTTATCCCGCCTTGTGACAAACTGACAACAGCTATGTTGTACTTCACACGATTTGCAATCACCCAATCAAGTGCCTGCTTCACCGAAGCCAACGTATAAAGCATTGGATTGCCTGAGGCGGTACGTTCAACAATCTTGATTGAAATCAAGTTCGCTGCCGGATTAACTTTCGCAATAATCGACAACATTTGTGTCCCGTGGGACAAGGCATTATTTGTTGTTGGAGCAATATACGAAGCTCCAGGTCCTTCCATTGTTGGTTTTCCATTGGCACATGTGAAGTACTCGAGGAAACATGCTTCTGCCACAATCTTGCCTGGGAACAAAGCCGGATCAGTTCCGGTGTCGATTACAACAATTGATGGCGCAAGTTCTACGGCTTTTGCTGGCAAAGCTCCTGTCATAACCATTGTCAAAGTACAAATTAGTGCTATTAATTTTTTCATGCTATTTCTAACTCCTTTAGCTTCTCTATTTCTTCAATTGTTACAACATTGATTTTTACACCGTTTTTATGTGGCATAAATTCGATAGCTTGAATATC
>CAIMSI010000036.1 GCA_903844115.1 uncultured Actinomycetes bacterium | reverse complement strand
AGCTTCAATGAACGTAAGTATGGGTGTAAATCCATATCTGCCGAAACAGTATTGAGTATGAGATCGAATGAACTTTTGAGGCTCTCAAAGACTGACGGATCTTTAGTGAGAACAAAATGCTTGGCACCCATTGCCAAAGCATCGGCCTTTTTATTTTCAGAATGCGAGAACACTGTGACTTCCGCGCCCATCGCTGCTGCAAACTTAACGCCCATGTGTCCGAGTCCGCCCAGGCCGATGACTCCTACTTTCTTGCCTGGTCCGGCATTCCAATGTCGCAATGGTGAATACAAAGTGATGCCAGCACACATAAGTGGGGCAACTCCAGGAAGTGAGAGATTGTCGGGTACATGAACTGCATACCCTTCATCGATGACAAATGCATTTGAATATCCGCCTCGTGTAGGAGTTACTCCGTCACGTTCATAGCCGTTATAAGTCCCAGTCATTCCCTCTACGCAATAGTTCTGAAGACCCCTCTTGCAGTTTTCGCAGTTACGGCAAGAGTCGACGAAAACGCCAACTCCGATCAAATCGCCCACGGCAAATTTGGAGACCGACTTACCAACTTGGGTAACTACGCCAACGACCTCGTGCCCAGGCACTAGGGGAGTAAGGACTGAACCCCAATCTCCGGCAACTGTATGAATATCTGAATGGCATATTCCCGCGTACGTAACCTTGAGCTCAACATCGTGATCGCGCAAATCGCGACGATTGAATGTGAATTTCTCGAGTTGCGAGTTAACGGCCATTGCTGCGTATCCACGTGTTGCGATTCCCATTGAAGTACTCCTAGTTTTTCAGTTTGATGTTTAGTTGATTATCGGTTGTTTATTAAAGGCAATTAAAGATTCTGAAATGGTAGCGGTTGATTATCTGCTACGCGTGAAGCTCTTGAAGTGACCTTGCGCATATGATGACGACGGCACAACACTTCATAAGATACTTCATCGGCAGCTTTTGTGTCACCAACGACAACCTGCTCTCCGACCGTAACCATCTCTCCGTTGATGACTCGCGCATTATGAGTAGCTCGTTGACCGCACCAGCAGAGTGCCTCCACCTGTAGAGTCAAAACTCGATCAGCAAGTTCAACTAGTCTTGCCGATCCCGGAAATAATTTAGTCCTGAAATCTGTCAAAATTCCAAATGCAAATACGTCGATCCCAAGACCGTCGACTACCTGTGCCAATTGTTCAATATGGTCGGTTTCAAAAAACTGAGTTTCATCACTGATTATAAAATCAATGCGATCACCTTGCGATAAGAGATCAACGACGAGTTTATGAAGGTCCATCTCGGGATCAACTTCGATAGCCGCACTCTTTAGTCCAAGTCGGCTCGTTATTACACCTCTGCCGCCTCTATCTTTATTTGTGAAAATTAGACCTTTGCGGCCGCGCGATTGATGGTTATGCGCAGTTTGTAAGGCGAGCGTTGACTTACCCGAATCCATAGTCCCGCAGTAATAGATGAGCTCGGCCATGACGGTATCTAACCATTACTTGTGTCCGAGAGGGGACTTGAACCCCTAATCCCTTGCGGGAACTAACACCTCAAGCTAGCGCGTCTGCCAATTCCGCCACCCGGACAAGAGAGGTAAAGATACCAATTTTTGGGTCTGCCGCGAAATTGGTGATTCCAGCCTTCGTTAGTGGCAGGATGTGGGCATGAGCAATCCACAACATATGACCCCTGATCAAATCGCTGCCATAGAAGAGGATTGCGTTCGAATCCTGCAAGAAATGATTCGAATTCCCAGTGTGAATTTTGGAGAAGGCAAAGGGGATGAAAAGGCAGTTGCTGAGTATGTTGCTGCACAATTATCTGATGTTGGTATAGCAAGTGAATTTATCGTTGCAGGAGAAAATCGCATCAGTGTTGTCGCTCGAATTACTGGATCAGATACAAAGCGTCCGGGATTAGTTGTTCATGGTCATATTGATACGGTTCCTGCCGATGCGGCGGACTGGAGTATTGATCCTTGGTCTGGTGAAATAAAAGATGGCTTTATTTGGGGCAGAGGCGCAGTAGATATGAAGGATGGCTGCGCGCAGTTCTTGGCACTTGCGCGTGGTTGGAAAAAATACGGCTACACCCCGCCTCGCAATATTCTTCTAATATTTTTTGCTGATGAAGAAGCAGGAGGACTCTTTGGCTCAAGGTGGATGATTAAGAATCGCCCAGAAATTTTTGAAGGTTATTCAGAAGCGGTTTCAGAGGTTGGCGGCTTTTCAGTGACGATAACTGGAGGACATCGTTTGTATTGGGTTCAGACGGCAGAAAAGGGCCTATCGTGGATGAAGTTGACCGCGAAGGGAACGGCTGGTCACGGCTCATTTATCAACCGCGATAATCCTGTAACCAAACTGGCTCGAGCCATCACGCGCATAGGTGAATACCAATGGCCGGTTCGCGAAACAAAAACCGGAGCCAAATTCTGGAGCAAAGTCGCGCAGCTCGTGGGTGAAAAATATGATCCAGAAAATCCTAGGCCCCTTCAAAAGTACATCGGTCCTGCTGCGCGCATGATGGGCGCGACTGTGCAAAACACGTCTAACCCCACAATGCTCGAAGCTGGATACAAAGCAAATGTGATTCCACAAATAGCAAGTGCTGTAGTGGACGGTCGCTTTTTACCTGGTTACGAGGACGAACTCTTGGCGACGGTCAGAGAGCTCGCTGGGGATGATGCCAACGTTGAAATGCTGGTTCGGGATAAAGCCCTTGAAGTTGATTTCGATGGACCACTTATTCAAGCAATGTGCGATGCGTTGCATGCAGAAGATCCAGAGGGAATTCCTGTTCCATACGTGATGAGTGGAGGCACTGATAACAAAGCGCTTTCTGATTTGGGAATCATCGGCTATGGATTTACTCCCTTGAAACTACCTCCAGATTTGGATTTCTTCGCGCTATTCCACGGAGTAGATGAACGGGTTCCAGTTGATGGCTTGAAATTTGGCGTACGAACCTTGTCTAGATTTTTGGAAAATTGTTAATACAAGTTTTACAACTTTTTAATTAATCTTGAGAAAGTGCCGAAATATCATTCAGTGCTTCTCGAACAGGTTCGGGAAGCTCAATTTCTTCAACCGTTAACACGCCCCGCAGTTGTGCACCCGTACGGGCTCCGATGATTGCCGATGAAACACCCGGTGCATCGCGTACCCACGAGAGCGCTACTTCAAGTGGTGAATAACCAAGTCCTTCAGCCGCTACACACGTTGCATCAACAATGGAACGAGCGCGCGCGGTGAGATAAGGCGAAACAAAAGCGGAAAAATGTGGACTTGCTCCTCGTGAATCCGAAGGAGTGCCTCCTCGATATTTCCCAGTTAAGACGCCGCGTCCCAGGGGAGACCATGCCAAAAACCCCATTCCGAGATTTAGGCTTGCCGGCAAAATTTCTCGTTCCACATTTCTGTTTAGTAATGAGTACTCATTCTGGACGCAGGCGATAGGCGTTTTTCCAAACAGAGGATTTTGCAATGTGTGAGCGCGCGCCACTTGCCAGCCAGAAAAGTTTGAAATTCCAACGTATCGAACTTTTCCGCTTTGAACGGCATAGTCCAGAGCTGAAAGAGTTTCATCCAACGGAGTCTCTTCATCCCACGTATGTATTTGCCAGAGATCGAGGTATTCCACACCTAACCGAGCCAAGCTCTTATCTAAATCATCGAGTAAGGATGTGCGCGAATTACTCACCTTACGTTCTCCGGTCTTGAAGGAGATACCTGCCTTGGAAGCCAAAAGTATTTCATCGCGTGAAACAAGTGTGCCCAAGAACCCACCAATAACTCTTTCGCTATCACCATCTGCGTAGACAGCTGCGGTATCTACTAGGTTCCCGCCTGCGTCCAGAAAGGCTCGCAACTGTTCGGCAGCTTCGTGTTCATCGGTATCTCGTCCCCATGTCATCGTTCCAAGGGCCAATCGAGATACCTCAAGGCCCGTGCGGCCTAGTGTGCGCATCTTCATAGTTCGGACACTAGCAACAACACGGTCGAAGTATCGGTAACCTAGCCATATGACTCTCCGCACTGGACTGACTGGTAAAGCAGGCAAGAAGCCGGTCACAATCTACTTATTGCGTCATGCCCATTCGCAAGCGAATAACCAAGGCATTCTTGCGGGACGCAAATCAGGAATAAAGCTCTCAGCTCGCGGAAGAAAAGAAGCGACAGATCTGATCGCCTCACTGCAATCTTTAGGTATAGAAGAGATTCATTCCAGCCCTCTTGAAAGATGTCTAGAAACAATCGCTCCGTTCTCTACTCATGCTTCTGCTATTCCCGTTATCCAAGATGAGGCTTTCATTGAAATGCATTACGGGGAATGGTCGGGATCCAAACTCTCGATACTTTCGAGAAAAAAATTATGGAAACTCATTCAACAGCATCCATCTGAGGTTCGATTCCCATCCGGGGAAAGCTTTCTTGAAATGAGCACGCGTGCCATAGAAGGGATCGAGAGGTTAAGACAACGAGGAAGGACGCAGCTTGTTGTGTCGCATGGGGATGTAATCCGAGTAATTCTCAATCATTATCTAGGATCACATTTGGATAATTTCCAACGGCTATCTATTGAGCCGGCCTCCCTCAGCCGAATCTCTTTTCATGAAGACAAAGTAAGTATTCACTCCGTCAATGTGACCTCAAAAATTGCGGGGGATTCACGTTCCACTCTGGGCGGGGGTTCTGGCAAAAGATGAGCCGAATTATCTATCGTCATCCCAATACGCAACGCTGCGTTGTTGGTACAGTTGGTGAGCCAGGGGAGCGAGCGTTTTTTATACAAGTTCTCTCTTCAGCGGGTTTAAATTGTGTTCTCGTCGAAAAATCGCAAGTCCAAGCTCTAGTCGAACGCCTACAGTTGATGATTCGTGAACTACGTCGCAATAAATTGGCTTCATTAGACCTCTTGAATTTGCCCGCGATCCGAGATGAAGATCAATTGGAGTATCCAATCACCGAAGATTTTCGCGCGGGTGTAATAGCAATCTCATATGAGCAAGGAAACCAGTCGATTGATTTACAGATTCAAGGCATGAGTGAGGAGATTGAGGAACTTATTGAGGAAGGGGAAGAAGAGCAGGATGTTGAAACCCCAGACCTGCTCGTTATTTCACTAACAATCGCGCAAGTACGCGGGTTTTGCGATCGTACTTTGCAAGTGATTTCTGCCGGTCGAACGCCTTGCCCCTTCTGCGGCTTGCCCTTAAATCCTGATGGCCATGTTTGTCCGCGAGCAAATGGATATCGACGTTGACACGATTGCTTGATGGTGAAATTTCGATACTTGGCCGAATAACTGATGCCTCAAACGCGACATTGTTAGGCGAAATCGAAGGCATGCGAGTTGTTTACAAACCTGTAGCTGGTGAGAAACCTATGTGGGATTTTCCCGACGGGAATTTGGCGCAACGCGAATATGCATCATTTCTTGTCTCCGAAAAACTTGGATTCCATATCGTTCCTCGCACGGTTTTGCGTGAAGGTCCATATGGAATTGGAATGGTGCAGGAGTGGTGTGAACCCAATGCGGAGATTGACGTCGTAGAGTTTTCACAATCAGATTCACCTGTAATGAGAAAGATGGCGCTCTTTGATATCTTGATCAACAATGGTGACAGGAAATTTGGGCATATTCTTCCGGTAGATCGGACCGACGTTCGAGGATGCGACCATGGCGTTACATTCAATGAAGAAAATCGACTCCGCACTGTGCTTTGGCAGTGGGCAGGAGAAAAGTTCACCGATATCGAAATGTCTTTGATACAGCAGTTTTCCTCAGAAATCAGATCTGAAGAGTTCGCCAATCTCTTAGCCGAGCATGAGATTGTTGCAGCAATAGCTAGAGCCGAGGAGTTACTGCAATATGGAATATTTCCGCAACCATCTGATGAATGGCCTGCCATTCCTTGGCCTCCGTTCTAATCAATATTAGATAGGCTGACTCATATGCGCATCGCTCCATGGCCAAGTATTTACGTGCCTCCTCTAGAACTGAAGATGCCTACGTTGCGGCTATCCACTTCCGCCGGAGAGAGAGATTTCGGCGCCGATGAAACACTTATGTACGTATGTGGAATCACGCCATACGATTCCACTCATCTTGGTCACGCCGCAACATATTTGACATTTGATCTCATTAATCGTTACATCAGTTGTTCTGGTGGACAAACTTTATTTGTTGAGAACATTACAGATATAGATGAGCCGCTATTGCAGCGCGCAACTCGCGATCAGGTTGATTGGAAGGATTTAGCATTAGGTCAGGTCCAACTTTTTCAGAGCGATATGTCCGCCTTGCATATTTTGCCACCTGCACATTTTGTTCCCGCAACTTCGGCGATGAATCTTGTCGATCAAGCTATTACTCGAATGAAAATCAATGGTTTTGTCTATGAAGTTGAAAATGATCTATATTTCGATTGCAGTAAATTTCTTGATAAATTGCCGATCTCCTTGGATGAAGCGTTAGCAATATTTGCTGAACGAGGCGGGGACCCCACACGAAGTGGGAAGAAGCATCCTTTAGACCCCGTACTTTGGATTGCCAATCGAGACAACGAACCTGGGTGGGAAAGTTCCCATGGTTTTGGACGACCTGGATGGCACGTTGAATGCTGCGTAATTAGTTTGCATTATCTGCTGGGTCCCGATTATTTGAATGTTAAGGGGCGCTCCACGCTGATAGATATCCAAGGCGGAGGGAGTGACCTGATTTTTCCACACCACTTCATGAGTGGCGCGCAAGCACAAGCGATGACCGGAATTGAGTTCGCTAAAGCTTATGTTCACACCGGCATGGTCGGCTTGGATGGCGAGAAAATGAGTAAGTCAAAAGGCAATCTCGTCTTTGTCTCGAAACTTATTTCCGAGGGAGTTGATCCCATGATTATCCGTTATGCCTTATTGCAAAGTAAGTATTCAGAAGATCGAATGTGGAGTGACTCGGTCCTAGATAGTGCATACGAGGCCGTTAATCGCATTCGTTTAAACCTGAGTAAAAGTGAGGTCTCACCGGCCGCGCCACTTCTCGCGGCCTTATCAAACGCACTATCAAATGACCTCGATACTCCTGCTGCTTTATTGGCAATCAATCAATGGTGTGAGGCTTCTGAAGAGAATCCCAGTGTCGATGAAGCCGGTATTGTGGCTCGAGCCTTAGATTCCTTGATGGGATTAGCACTGTAAACTCTGCCATCTATGAGCAGAGAATCCCTTCGCAAAGCGTTGAAAGAGCGCGTCATTGTCGCCGATGGCGCCATGGGAACCATGCTCCAAGCGGCCAATCCTTCAATGGCTGATTTCCAGGATTTGGAAGGCTGTAATGAAATTCTCAATGTTTCAAGGCCCGACATTGTCAAAAGTGTTCATGCGCAATATCTAGATGTCGGCGTTGATGCGATTGAAACTAACACTTTTGGTGCCAATTGGGCGAACTTAGCCGAATATGGAATTGAAGATCGTATTTACGAGCTCGCTCTTGCTGGCGCAAAGATAGCGCGGGAAGTTTGTGATGAGTACGAGATTGATGGAAGATCTAGATTTGTTCTTGGATCGATAGGACCTGGGACCAAGTTGCCCACGCTAGGTCATACCCAATATTCAACTCTTAAAGATGCATATTATAAGAATGCCAAAGGTTTACTTGATGGGGGAGCTGATGCTCTTCTTGTAGAAACTTCGCAAGATCTTTTGCAAGTTAAAGCTGCTGTAAATGGGTGCCGAATTGCTATTGCAGATAGCAATACAGATATTGTGTTGATTGCTCAGGTAACTGTTGAAACAACGGGAACGATGCTTCTTGGATCTGAAATTGGCGCAGCGCTTAATTCACTCGCGGCTCTAGGAGTTGATTTCATAGGTTTGAATTGTGCAACCGGTCCGGCGGAAATGTCAGAACACCTTCGATATCTGGGCAAGAGCGCGCAATCGGGTATTTCGGTTATGCCAAATGCTGGTTTGCCCGTACTTGGCCCCGATGGAGCTAGCTATCCACTATCTCCCGATGAATTAGCTGCCAGTCTGAAGGAATTTGTTTTGAATTACGGTGTCGGACTTGTTGGAGGATGCTGTGGAACAACTCCAGCGCATCTAGCAGCGGTAGTAGAGAGCGTTCATGCCTTGCAAGTAAGTCCTAGAACCGCAATATCCGAACCTGGTGCTTCATCGCTTTATCAATTCGTTCCTTTCAGACAAGATAAAACCTATCTAGCCATTGGTGAAAGAACGAATGCAAATGGATCGCGAGCGTTTAGGGATGCTCTATTAGCAGATGACTGGCAGACATGTGTTGAAATCGCTCGAGATCAGATTCGAGACGGCGCACATATGTTGGATCTATCAGTTGATTATGTTGGTCGTGACGGTGTTGCGGATATGAAGGAGATTGCATCTCGTCTCGCCACTGCATCCACACTTCCTATAATGCTCGATTCCACCGAACCAGCAGTAATCCAAGCAGGCCTTGAACAATTAGGTGGACGTTGTGTTATCAATTCAGTAAATTTTGAAGATGGTGATGGAACTAAATCTCGCTACGCAAAGATAATGCCGATCGTAAAAGAACACGGGGCCGCTGTTGTTGCCCTTACGATTGATGAGGAAGGTCAAGCTCGAACGCAAGAGTGGAAAGTACGAGTTGCCACGCGTCTTATCGAAAGTCTGACTGGAACTTGGGGATTAGCAATCGGGGACATTTTGATTGATTGCCTTACATTTCCTATCGCTACTGGACAGGAGGAAACTCGGCGGGATGGCATTGAGACATTGGCGGCCATCAAGGAACTCAAAGAGAAGTTCCCTGATGTGCAAACAACGCTTGGAGTTAGCAACATCAGCTTTGGCATTAATCCTGCTGCGCGCATTGTTCTCAACTCAGTCTTCTTAAGTGAGGCGGTCAAAGCTGGTCTGGACTCAGCCATAGTGCATCCATCAAAGATCACGCCTATCGCACGAATAGAGCAAGAAGTTTTGAAAGTTGCCATGGATTTAATTTATGATCGCCGGGAGTTCGGTGCAGATGGCGAGTGCACTTACGACCCACTTACACGATTCTTAGAACTTTTTGACGGTGTGGAAACAAAGTCTTCAAAAATCACACGCGCAGCCGAACTTGCGGCATTGCCACTTGAGGAAAGATTGCAACGGCGCATTGTGGATGGTGAAAAGGTAGGTTTGGCCGCTGATCTACAGAGTGCCATGGATTCGGGCATCAAACCTTTACAAATCATTAACGAGCATCTACTTGCAGGAATGAAGGTTGTAGGAGAACTTTTTGGTTCGGGGCAAATGCAACTTCCTTTTGTGCTGCAAAGCGCGGAGGTAATGAAAGAGGCTGTGGCGATATTAGAGCCGCACATGGAGAAGACTGATTCAGAAGGGCGTGGAAAAATTCTCTTGGCGACGGTCAAGGGTGATGTTCACGATATTGGAAAGAATCTTGTTGACATCATTCTGACTAATAATGGCTACACAACCGTCAATATTGGTATTAAGCAGACGGTTAACCAGATTATCGACGCAGCTGAAACTGAAAATGTTGATGTGATTGGTATGTCCGGGCTACTCGTTAAATCGACGGTGATAATGAAAGAGAATCTAGAAGAGTTAACTTCTCGCAATCTGAATTCGAAGTGGCCTATCATTCTGGGAGGCGCTGCACTTACACGTGCCTTTGTTGAGGATGATCTAGCGTCGGCATTCGACGGAACCGTCCGGTATGCGAAAGATGCTTTTGAAGGCTTGACGCTTATGGATACCTTGATGGGAATAAAACGCGGTGATCCACTAGCTGTTCTTCCCCCTCTCAAAAAGAGAGTGACCAATCCGAATAAGAGCCTGACCCCTGCAGAAATTGATACTCGACGTTCGGATGTTGCAATTGACACTCCATTAGCGAAGCCGCCATTTTTTGGTTCCAAGATAATTAAGGGAATACCGCTCAGCGATTATTCTGGCATGCTCGATGAACGAGCACTATTTATGGGCCAATGGGGATTGAAGGGTGCGCGTGGGGAATATGAGAAGATGGTTGAAGAAGAAGGTCGTCCGCGTCTTCGTTCTCTAATGAATGATGCACAATCCCAAGGTTGGCTCAACGCCGCTGTTGTTTACGGGTATTTCCCTTGTTACAGCGAAGGAAATGATTTAGTTATTCTGCATCACGAAGGCCCAAACAAAGGTAGTGAGAGAGTTCGCTTCACCTTCCCTAGACAAACAAGAGATAGACGTCTTTGCCTCAGTGATTTTTATCGCCCTAAGGAATCTGGCGAGACCGACGTTGTGGCTTTCCATGTCGTAACAATGGGGGCATCTGTAAGTCAGGCTACTGCCGAACTATTCCAAAAGAATCTGTACCGTGAGTACCTTGAACTTCATGGGCTCTCTGTTCAACTTACAGAAGCGTTAGCTGAGCATTGGCACGCGCGCATTAGAAGTGAATTAGGTTTCTCCTCGGAGGATTCACCGGCTCTGGATAGCATTTTGGACCAGGGTTACCGTGGTTCGCGTTATTCCTTTGGCTACCCTGCATGTCCAGATTTGTCCCAACAGATCCAACTTTGCGAACTTCTAGAGCCATCCCGCATCGGGGTAGAACTATCTGAAGAATTCCAACTACATCCAGAACAATCTACCTCTGCGATTATTACGATGCATCCAGAAGCAAAGTACTTCAACGCCTCATGACGCTACCATTTAGCGCAGTCTTCTTCGACATGGATGGCACATTCGTCAACACTGAGCCGCACTGGCTCATCGCCGAGACGGAATTGATGGCGCAGTTTGGCCATCCTTGGACTGTGGCAGATCAACAGTTCTGTCTTGGAGGACCATTAACTAAAGTAGGAAAATACATGTGGGAGCTAGCTGGCCAGAAAGAATCACCAGATTACTTTCATCACGAGCTTGTGCGCCGCACCATTGCTCATTTTGATTCGGGAATTGAGTTTATGCCGGGCGCCCTAGAACTTCTCTTGGAATTGAAGTCGCACAACGTGCCGGTCGGTCTAGTAACCGCAAGTCCGGCTCCACTTCTGAGCGCGACTCTTCAATCCCTGGATGAACAATATTTCGATGTGACTGTATCGAGTGCGGATGTAAAAAAGGTAAAACCAGATCCTGAAGGCTATATTCTTGCGGCGAATAGAATTGGTGTAGATATCAACGATACTTTGATATTAGAAGATTCTCTCACCGGTATTGCAGCCGGCATCGCAAGCGGCGCAGCTGTAATTGCAATACCTCACATAGTCGAAGTGCCCGAGCAAGGGCGAGTGCGCGTTATCTCTAGCTTGGAAGGAATGACAGTCGACTCTCTCATTAATCTTTATGTTCCTAAAGATCAGGAAGCTGGTGTTTGATGGCCATATTTAAATTTGGCGATCGTGTACAACTTACCGATGCCAAAGGTAAGGTCCAAACTATTACGCTGAAAGAAGGCGGTGAGTACCACACCCATAAAGGTTGGATTGTTCACAACGAAGTTGTAGGAACTCCAGAAGGTTCGGTAGTTGAAACCACTGCTGGTCTGAAATTTCTTGCGTTTAAACCACTTTTAGGAGATTTTGTTCTTTCAATGCCCCGAGGCGCAACGATTGTCTATCCAAAAGATGCGGCGTTCATACTTGGATTTGCCGATATAGCTCCGGGGGTTCGGGTTCTTGAAGCGGGTGTTGGATCTGGCGCTCTTTCAATCTCACTTTTGCGCGCTATTGGCCCACAAGGACAACTTGATTCTTATGAACGCCGTGAGGAATTTGCCGCCGTAGCTAAGAAAAATGTAGAGATGTATTTTGGTGAATCGCCAAAGAATTGGAACTTAACTCTGGGTTCAGTTCAAGATGCCGTTCATTCTAAATATGATCGCGTTGTCCTCGACATGCTGGCTCCATGGGAGTGTGTTGAAATGTCCGCAAGTGTCTTGGAGGCAGGGGGAGTGTTACTTGCCTATGTCGCTACTACAACTCAACTTTCAGAAATGGCAGAAACCATCAAAAAATCTGAGGCTTTCACTGAACCTGAAAGTATCGAAACTCTCTTAAGAGGTTGGCATCACGAAGGACTAGCAGTGCGCCCTCAACATAGAATGATCGGGCATACTGGATTTCTCATTATGGCCAGACGGCTGGCTCCAGGAGTTATCGCTCCATTGCGCAGGCGCAGGCCATCAAAGGGATCATATGGATTGCCAGAAGATGAAGTATAAAAAGTTTTAAGCGATTGCTATTTAAGCCGTTGCTATTTAAGCGATTGCTATAAGGTCCACAACGAAAACAAGTGTCTCATTGGGTCCAATCGGTCCAGCGCCAGCGGCTCCGTAACCTAACGCCGGTGGGATAACCAAAACGCGTCGTCCACCAATTTTCATACCCGGTATTCCTTGTTGCCATCCAGGAATTACTTGGGTTAAGGCAAAGGTTGCAGGTTGCCCACTTGTCCATGACGATTCAACGACTTTGCCTGTTGACCAAGCCATCAAGGTGTAATGCACGGTAAGCGTAGATGTCGGAACAGCGGTTGCCCCGCTGCCGGTGATTACATCTTGGGTTAGCAGAGTTGTCGGAGGCGTCCCATGAGGAGCGGCAATGGTAGGTGCGCTAGTAGCTGGTCCTGAGACCGCTGGGATGCTCGGATTGCCCTTCGAAGATGTCGAATTCATTGTTGTAGCTCCATTGCTTGTGGGTTTCGAGGGATGGCCGCCATCGGTAGTACAACCGGAGAGCACGAGTGTGCTCGTTGCGAACAATACTGCCAGTGACATAGTGCGAATTCTCATAACGTAAGGATAGCAAAGCCTTATCGTTCTCCTGTGCCAGACCCAAAAACAGAACGCCTATTGAACCTCACCATGGCTCTGCTTGCATCAAAACGCCTTCTTACAAAAAACGAGATTTTTACGACTGTGGCGGGGTACGCGGGGGCTCAAGAGTCCATGGAGCGAATGTTTGAGCGAGATAAGGACGATCTAAGATCTTTAGGAATTGAAATCGAGGTAGCACCGCTTGATTCTCTTTTTGAAGATGAACTTGGTTATCGCATTACACCAGATTCCTATGCTTTGAAAATTCCCGAAATCACACCAGCTGAACTAGGGGTATTGAGTATCGCTGCAAAGTCATGGAAGACATCTTTGTTTTCCGATAATGCACAGAAGGCACTGGTGAAAATTGCAAGTTTGGGAGTTGATCCCGATGTTGATTCACTTCACACGTCCATACTCCCTATTGATGAAAATGCTCTCGATTTTGAAACGTTGTGGAAAGCAACCCTAGAGTCGAGGATCCTTGTCTTTGAATATCTCAATTCTGCTGATAAACGCAGCGTGCAACCCTACGGAATATCTCTATTTAAAGGGGAGTGGTTTCTAGTTGGTTTTGACACAGATAAACAGGACATTAGAACATTCAAAGTAAAACGAATTCGATCTCTGACAATGCAGGCGAAGAAAGATGCCTTTGTGAGACCTGCAGATTTCGATATCGCAAGCTCCCTGATCCATGCGAAAGTAGAGTCACGCTACTCCGTCATTTTGAAGGTGCGTTCCAATCGGGCTTTGTCAGTCCGATCTGGTGGAACTATCACCCGAATCGATGATGATTGGGATCGTATAGAAAAGAGTTACGCGTATCGAGGTGAAGCTCTCTCAGAAATTCTGTGGCACTCACCAGATGTATTCGTAGAACAACCAGAGGATTTGCGAGAGCACATCATCGCAATCTGGACGGCTCGCGCGAAGGCAGGAGCTTCCGGTGGCAAGTAATGCGATAGATCGCACAGCCAGGGCGCTGGATCTCATTCCATATATTCTCGATAGGCCTGGAATTTCCATTGAAGAGCTTGCCGTTGCATTCCGAACAACTGAAGCAGAAATATCAGAGACCCTCAATATTGTTTTTATGTGTGGTTTACCTGGTTACACGCCGCTGGAATTAGTTGATCTCAACACAGATGGCGGTGAGGTTTCTATTATCGATCCACAAAATTTGGATAAGCCGCGCAGGCTTTCACAATTGGAAATAATTAGCATTGTTCTCGGCATTGAAAGTTTGAAATCTCAAGGTCTTTCTGAAGAGGTATCGAAGATAGCAAACTCTCTAATTACCAAACTGACTGCGTTACTCGATGACATCAGAACACTACGCCTTTTTGAAAGTTCGGGCAGTGTAGAAAAGTCTCCGTGGCGCTCAGAGATT
>CAIMSI010000035.1 GCA_903844115.1 uncultured Actinomycetes bacterium | reverse complement strand
GGGGGAACTCCTACACTCATGGCTCCGTCAGATTTGGCTCGTGTGATTAGTTCAATAAAATCTCACTTCACATTGACGCAAGATTGTGAAGTAACCATCGAGGCAAATCCGGATACAGTCAATCCAGAAATGCTTGCGCAGCTTCTTGAGGCTGGATTTAATCGCATTTCTCTAGGAATGCAATCAGCGGTTCCACATGTACTTGAAGTTCTCGACAGAACTCATAATCCAGCAAATGTTGAGAAGGCCGTACTTGCTGCCCGGGCAGCTGGCTTTAATGAGGTAAGTGTTGATCTGATTTATGGGACACCAGGTGAATCCATGCAAGATTGGGAAAAGAGCATAGACACTGCACTAGCTCTGCCAATCACACATATTTCGGCTTACGCTCTCATAGTAGAAGAAGGAACAAAACTTGCAACGCGAGTAAAGCGTGGTGAAATCATAATTCCCGATGATGATGAAACAGCGGATAAATACATACTTGCAGATAATAAATTCCGTGCCGCGGGAATGGATTGGTATGAGCTCAGCAATTGGAGCAAGCCAGGTTCTGAATGTAAACACAATCTCTATTATTGGTATGGCGAGAATTGGTGGGGCGCTGGCCCTGGTGCTCATTCACATGTGGATGGTCGTCGATGGTGGAATGTAAAACATCCCGGAACGTATAAAGAGAAACTTCTTTCAAGCGGTGATCCCACCCACGAGAGTGAAGAACTTTCTGATCTTGAACGAGAAGAAGAGCGTCTGCTTCTCAATATTCGGCTCCCACAAGGAATCGAGAAGAGTTCTTTGAGTGCAGAACAAATCGAAAAATTATCACCATTCCTCGTTGATGGCCACCTTTCCAACGAGAATTGGGGGAGCGGATTGGTAACTTTGACCCAAACAGGACGCTTGCTTGCTGACCGCATAGTGCGGGACGCACTTGCCTAGCCCCTGCTATAAACTGAGATAACTATGCAAGATCGCCAACTTGAGGTCCTCCGAGCAATCGTTGAGGAATATGTGACTACCGAAGAACCTGTTGGTTCAAAGGTAATTGCAGCGCGCCATCAACTCGGTGTATCTCCGGCAACAATTCGAAATGACATGGCGGCACTAGAAGAGCAGGGTTTGATTACTCAACCGCACACAAGTGCTGGTCGTATCCCTACAAATACTGGCTACAGACTTTTTGTAGATAAAATTCAAGAAGTAAAACCGCTTTCGGTTCCAGAGCGCCGTGCAATTGAAAATTTCTTGGCTAGCGCAGATGATTTGGACGAACTTCTTCAACGTACTGCTCGATTACTGGCGCAACTCACAAACCAGGTCGCAATGATTCGCATGCCGCATCAAGACCGCGTTGTTGTCGCCGGAACCGCAAATTTGGCGCTCTCTATTCATGACAACGCTTCGGCACTGCACCCAATCCTTGAATCACTTGAGGAACAAGTTGTTCTCCTTAAACTACTTTCTAACGCAGATGGATTTCTTGATGTAAAAATTGGGGACGAACAACCTGATCAGGGACTGCAAGCCACAAGTTCTGTAAGCATGGGATATGGGCAATTTGGAAAGGGCGCTATCGGAATTCTTGGGCCGACCCGGATGGATTACGCCGGATCAATGTCTGCCGTACATGCTGTTGCCAGGTACATCGGTCGTTTTATTTCGGAAGGTAAGTAATGGCTGATCATTACAACGTACTTGGAGTAGATCGCGATGCCTCCTTTGATGAAATCAAAAAGGCATATCGAAAATTAGCTCGTGAATATCATCCCGATGTAAACCCAGATCCAGAGCACCAAGAGAAATTTAAAGAGATTACGACGGCATATGAAGTGCTCAGTGATCCTGATAAGCGCCAACGTTTTGATTTGGGCGGAGATCCTTTCTCACAAGGCGGCGGCTTCAATAACGCCAACTTTGGATTCGGCGACATCATGGATGCTTTCTTTGGTGGCGGGCAAAGCAGAGGTCCAAGACCACGTCATCGCGCAGGTCAAGATGCACTACTTCGCATTGAAGTTTCGCTCGAAGAAGCCTGCTTTGGTACCGAACGCGAAATCAGCGTTGAGACTGCGGTGCTTTGTGAAGTTTGTGGTGGAAATGGATGTGCTCATGGCGCAAAACCAACAACGTGCTCAATCTGCAAGGGCCGCGGTGAAGTTCAACAAGTAACGCGCTCTTTTATTGGCCAAGTAATGACAAGCCGTCCATGTAATAACTGCCAGGGATATGGTTCAGTAATTTCAAGCCCGTGTGCTGAATGCGCAGGAGATGGCCGTGTCCGGGCAAAGCGTACGATTTCAGTGAAGGTTCCAGCTGGTGTTGAAAATGGTAATCGCATTCAAATGAGCGGCCAAGGCGAAGTAGGACCTGGCGGTGGACCGGCCG
>CAIMSI010000034.1 GCA_903844115.1 uncultured Actinomycetes bacterium | reverse complement strand
TGGCCACCATCCTGGAACATCAGACCATCCGGTCATCGCATGATTGACGAGAATTGCATTGGATTTTTCGGCGTTTAGTTCGCCCCAAGTTTGATAGGCAATTCGAACGTTAGGAATTTCCACACCAGATTCAAGTTCAAGATCTCCAATCTCAAGAAAGCGTCGTTCACCAGGGTCTTGGCCCTCAAGCCAAGCCCCGGTTACTAGATGTTTTTTTGCATGCTCTTTTGCATGCTCTTGCGAATCAGAAATCATGGGAAGTATTCGCGTCCGCTACTCATCTTTAACGAGCAGCCGCGAAGCCTCCTTCAATATCAGACTTAATGTCGTTGATATTTTCAATTCCTACAGACAAGCGAACAAGCCCTGGCGTGACACCAGCAGCCTTTTGTTCATCAGCTGAAAGTTGCGAGTGAGTTGTTGACGCCGGATGAATTGCAAGAGAGCGCACATCACCGATGTTGGCCACGTGTGCATGCAAGACAAGTGCTTCAATGAACTTCTTGCCCGCTTCAATTCCACCTTTAAGCTCAAAGGAGAGTACCGAGCCGCTGCCCTTTGGCGAATACTTTGTAGCAAGTTTGTGCCAAGGTGAAGATGGAAGAGTTGCGTAATTGACCTTCTCTACCTGGGGTTGCTTCTCCAGCCATGTTGCCAATTCCTTGGCGTTACTCACATGTCGTTCCATGCGAAGTGAAAGTGTCTCTAGGCCCTGCGCCAGTAACCATGCATTAAATGGGCTTACTGCCGCACCCGTATCGCGAAGCAATGTAAGGCGAATCTTGAAGATGTAAGAAAGGTTGGCGCCAAAAGCTGAGCCAACTCCCAAAGCATCAGCATAAACAAGGCCATGGTAGGAAGGATCTGGCTCATTAAAGCCAGGGAATTTCGCCTTGTGCTGGGCAAAATCAAAGTTTCCTGCATCCACGATCGCGCCCACAACAGCTGTGCCATGTCCGGACAAGAACTTGGTGGCTGAGTGAATTACAACATCGGCGCCGAATTCAATTGGACGTATCAAGAATGGGGTTGCAACAGTGTTGTCCACAATCAGCGGAACATTGTTTTCATGGGCAATTTTGGCAATGGTTTCGATATCCAAAATATCGTTCTTTGGATTTGCAATCGTCTCACCGAAAAATGCTTTTGTATTTGGACGAACTGCCTTGCGCCACGACTCTGGGTCATCTGGATTCTCAACGAAAGTAACGTCGATACCAAACTTCTTCAATGTGTAATGGAAGAGGTTGTATGTGCCACCGTAGAGACTTGGTGAAGAAACAATGTGATCGCCAGCTTCAGCAACATTTTGGATTGCATATGTTGTTGCTGCAGAACCAGATGAAACCAAGAGCGCGGCAACGCCACCCTCGAGGGATGCTATGCGTTGTTCGACGGCATCCTGGGTTGGGTTCATGATGCGGGTATAAATATTTCCAAGCTCTGCAAGGCTAAAGAGGTTTGCTGCATGCGTTGTATCGCGGAATTGATATGCAGTTGTTTGGAAAATTGGAAGCGCGATTGCTCCGGTTGTTGGATCAGGTACTTGACCAGCATGAATCTGGCGAGTTTCAAAAGATGCTTTAGCTAAATCAAATGACATTTCATACTCCTTTTGGATATAGGAGGGCCCTACGACATTGTGTGGCCCACGCTTGCCGCTGCACTTTGCAGTCGACCTGGTCTTCACCCGGAGCACCCCACCGTGGTGGAGGGTTGCCGTCCAGTAAGCCGGGGCTAAACACTGGAACTCGTGACCTAGGGAAATATTAAACGATTATGAGTTTTCGCGCCACTTGCTTGTAATGGGCAGACGGCGGTCCTTGCCAAAAGCCCGCCCTGAAATCTTTGTTCCTGGTGGATATTGCCTGCGCTTATATTCGGCCAGATCGACCATGCGGATTGTCTTCATCGCAAGTTCCTTATCAAATCCTGCTGCAAGCAGGCCTTCAAGGCCCCCATCTTCCTCAATATAAATCTCTAGCATCGCATCCAAGACTTTGTAATCCGGTAATGAATCGCTGTCCTTCTGGCCGGGGCGCAATTCTGCAGACGGCTCCTTGGAGATTGAATTTTCTGGAATCGGGGCAACCTCACCGCGTTCGGTAGCTAATTGATTTCTCCACCGGGCAATTTCCCAGACCTGCATTTTTAAAAGATCTTTGATGGGCGCATACCCTCCAACCGCGTCGCCATACATTGTGGAATACCCGACAGCCAGTTCTGATTTATTCCCAGTTGCAAGAACAAGATGCCCCTCTTGATTGGAGATCCCCATCAACGTAGTTCCACGAACTCTGGCCTGAACATTTTCTTCAGCAATACCTGTTAATCCTAAATTCAAGATGAACGCATCGACCATTGGCGCGATTGGAAGGATGCGATGATTTAGTCCAATGCGATGAGCAAGATCGGCAGCATCGTGCAGCGAATGCTCGGAAGAATATTTACTCGGAAGAGCCACTCCATAGACTCGGGCAGCTCCGAGTGCATCTGCGGCAATCGCAGCAGTCACCGCCGAATCGATTCCTCCCGAAAGTCCAAGGATTACGCTGGGAAAACGGTTCTTTTCAACGTAGTCCCGAAGGCCAACGACCAGTGCTTGCCAAATTTCAGCAGCATCGCCAAGTCGCGGCGCAGGTTTTGGGGAAATCTTTTCGAAGGCAGGTAACGGATCGGCCGATATTACAACGTCAGGTTTTGATGAATTCTGCTGGCATTCCAAATCAATCAAAATCAAGGCGTCGTCGAATTGAGGTGCACGGGCAATTACTTCGCCCTTTCCATCTACCACGATGCTGTCTCCGTCAAAAACCAGGTCATCTTGTCCGCCGGTCATATTTACATAGACAAGTGGTGCCCCGATTTCTATCGCACGTTTCTTTACCAGGGCTGCTCGAACATCATCTTTATTCCGTTCAAAAGGAGAGCCATTAGGAACTACAACAAGTCCAGGCGTACGCGCTGCCAACTCTGCAACTGGTCCTTCAAATCTCCAGATATCTTCACAAATTGCAACACCAATATCGATCCCATGCAATCGAAATACCAGTGATTTTGTTCCAGCGACAAAATTTCGGAATTCATCAAAGACGCCATAGTTTGGAAGGTGATGTTTAATGTAGGTGGCAATTACCGTGCCGCGATGAATGAGAGCAACCGCGTTTTGTGGCTTGCCATCATCGCTCTCTTCCAGATAGCCAATGATTGCTACTAATTCGGCAGGAAGCTGTGGGAGTAAATCCTTCAGTGCCTTCTTGGATGCGCTTCGAAAAGTCGAACGAAGAGCTAAATCTTCAACTGGATATCCAGTCAGCACCATCTCTGGAAAAACGATGAGATGGGCGCCTGCTGTATGTGCGAGCTGGGATTGATCCAAAATCTTTGCACTATTGCCGGCCAAATCCCCCACCGTGGGATTGATTTGGGCAAGGGCGACTCGTAGCTGGGCTTGGGTCGCGCTCATAAGAGAACAGTAGCGAAATCTCGCATTTGCAGTTTTGGGTCTAGAATTGGGTCAACCACTAGACGGGGACTCGCAAGGGCACCGATCGAAAAGACAAGTAGGTAAAAGATGTCGCGCACAACCATTTCGGATTTGGCTGCCATGAAAAAGCGTGGCGAAAAATGGGCCATGCTCACCTGCTACGAGCAGATGACCGCTTCTGTTTTTGAGGATGCACAGATACCGGCCTTACTAGTCGGCGACTCGGCCGGCAACAATTTTCTTGGCGAAGAGAACACCATCCCTGTAACAGTTGATGAGCTCATCCCTCTGGCTCGTGCCGTAGTTCGGGGAAATTCCACTGCCCTTGTTATTGCAGATTTTCCATTTGGTTCATACGAGACATCCCCCGCCCAAGCAGTTGAAACTGGAGTTCGATTTTTCAAAGAAGCGAAAGTTCAGGCAGTAAAACTTGAAGGTGGAAAACGAATCGTTCCTCAAATCCAAGCGTTGGTTGCTGCAGGAATTCCCGTTATGGGACACCTTGGATTAACTCCACAATCGGTTCATGCATTAGGGGGTTTCAAAGTGCAGGGGCGTGGGGATGATGCAGAGCGAATTAAGGAAGATGCTCGAGCGATTGCTGAAGCTGGAGTATTTGCAATTGTCTTGGAATTGGTGCCCGCACAATTGGCATCCGAAATTTCAGCCGAATTAAGTATTCCCATAATCGGAATTGGGGCTGGAAATGGCACCGATGCCCAGGTCTTGGTTTGGACAGATTTGATGGGGCTCACAAAAGGTGCTCCTCGTTTTGCGAGAGCTTATGCCGACATTCGCGCGACTATGAAAGATGCAGCGATTGCGTGGAAAAAAGACGTCGCCACATCGGCATTTCCTAGCGAGGAAGAAACCTTTCACTAGAAGCCGTGTAGGTTTTGGCAATGCGTAAATTCGCCCTCGATATTTCTCCTCTTCGAAAATATCGCGAGCTTCGCCTCCTTTTCTCCTCGGGAATGATCACCCGCCTTGGTTCAGCCATGACGATGGTGGCGATGCCTTTCCAAATGAAAGTTCTGACCAACTCCTACGTTGCCGTCGGCCTTATGGGTGTTGTTCAACTCGTACCACTGATTATTTTTGGGCTCTACGGCGGAGTTTTAGCCGACTCGGTTGATCGCAAGAAGATGATTTTGATAGCCGAGGCTTCCTCCTTGCTGATGACCCTCATTCTCTTTACCAATGCGCTTCTTCCGCATCCGCATGTGATTCTTCTTTATTTTGTGGGAGCAGCTTTTGCGGCGTTGAATGGCCTATCCGGGCCAAGCCTTGGTGCGATATTGCCCCGTATCGTTTCCCGTGACGATATGGCTGCAGCAAATGCTCTTATGGGACTTCGATGGCAGTTCGGTGCAATTCTTGGACCATCAATTGGCGGCGTCATAGTTTCGACTGCTGGCGTTGCAACGGGTTACGCACTTGATGTTGTTAGCTATGTGCTTTCGCTTATGTTTATGTTGATGCTTCGCCCTGTTCCGCCCGGCGAAAAAAGTGTGGCACCTAGCCTTAAAAGCCTTGTAGATGGCTTGCAATACGCAGTATCTCGGAAAGATTTACTAGGCACATATCTGGTGGATTTATCTGCAATGTTTTTTGCAATGCCAGTATCGCTCTTTCCATTCTGGGCTGATTCGTTGCATGCCCGTTGGGCTCTAGGTCTTTTTTATTCTGCTGGAACCGTGGGGGCAATGCTCACCACCCTGACTTCAGGATGGATGAAACATTATCCGCATCATGGTCGAGCCGTGATGCTGGCAGCTATTGCATGGGGTGGCTGTATCTCACTTGCTGGTTGCTTCAACTCTTTAGCCTTGGTCCTCTTTTTTCTCATGTTGGCAGGTGCATCTGATGAAGTCAGTGCCCTATTTAGATCGCTAATTTGGAATCAATCCATTCCCGATGAATATCGAGGGCGACTAGGGGGCATTGAACTCTTGTCGTACTCAGTAGGACCACTTGGAGGGCAAATGCGCGCCGGATCAATGGCCGCATGGACAAATTTGAGGACTTCGGTGGTCTCTGGAGGCATTTTATGTATCGGATTTGTCGTTTTAGCCGCCTCTACCCTGCCAAAATTTAGAAAATATGATGCTCGAACCAATAAACATGTACTTTCAAAAGAAAAATCTGCCAATAATTTGCAGAACGAGGATGAAAATTAAGTAATCTGCACAAAAAAATAAAAAAATAAAGTTGCGACACGCACATGTTTTTTTACACAAAATAGTGGAATGTTTATGTAAATGCTGTCACGATTCTCCTTGAACAGGTTCGGTGACGGATCGAACCATTCTGATAGGAGAACCACGTGGCTGCAGCTAAGAAATCTGCTCCAAAGCGCAAGAAGGCCGCTGCTAAAAAAGCAGCACCTGCAAAGCGTCGTAAGAAGGCCGCTGCTAAGCCAGCTGCTAAGAAGGCACCTGCAAAGCGTCGCAAGAAGGCTGCAAAGCCTGCTGCGAAGAAGGCACCTGCAAAGCGCCGCAAGAAGGCAGCAAAGCCTGCTGCTAAGAAGGCTGCTCCAAAGCGCCGTCGCAAGAAGGCTGCAAAGCCTGCTGCGAAGAAGGCTGCTCCAAAGCGCCGTCGCAAGAAGGCTGCAAAGCCTGCTGCGAAGAAGGCTGCTCCAAAGCGCCGTCGTAAGAAGGCAGCTGCTAAGGCAGCTCCTGCTAAGAAGGCTGCTCCAAAGCGCCGTCGCAAGAAGGCTGCTGCAAAGTAATTTGCAATAAAAAACCCCGTCGCGTTCTGAAAAGAACCGGCGGGGTTTTTTAGTTCTCTAAATTAATTTATCTCCTGCTCGGCCACATATTGTTGGCGAAGCTGACTATGTACTCGATCAAAGATGCGCGCTAAATCTTCTTGATCCTTGACCGTTAAATGATCAATGAATCGATTACGGATACTTTCGGTGTGATCCGGGGCTGCCTTCACAATTGTTTTCCATCCACGTTCAGTCATGACGGCCCAAGATCCGCGGCGGTCTTCTGCGCAAGGCTGGCGTTTGACCCACCCGGATTTCTCCATAACTTTCATTCGATGAGAAAGGCGAGATTTCGAGAGCATTGCAGTCTCGGCCAATTCACTCATTCTCATACTGCGATCTTGCGCATCTGATAGCAGCGCCAAAACCTCATAATCTGCAAGTGATAAGTCATGAATATCTAGGTCCCCATCGAGGGCTTCTGCCAGGCGCCGGGCAGTCATAATGTATGAACGCCAAGCTTTCATTTCGCGAGGATTGAGCCAGCGGGGGGCGCTTTTCTTAGTGGGCATATGAGAATTCTATGGGCAAATCAGCTTTAGTTGAAAGTTGTACAAATGCACGCAGGCCTTGACTCCATTAGGATTTGAGCATGTCTCCATTAAAAAGCGGCAACAGCGGACTAGCCCTAGAACATTCTGATTCATCCATCCGTATCCAGGACGACCTATTTCGCCATATGAACGGCAAGTGGCTCAAAGAGAGTGAGATTCCTTCAGATCGGGCCGCCGATGGCGCCTTCAATGCGCTTCGAGTAAAGGCAGAAAAGGAAGTCTTCGACATCATCGAAGAGCTCTCAAAGCATGTGCACCCCCGTGGAAGTAATGCTCAAAAAATAGGTGACATGTATCGCTCCTTTATGGACGAAGAGCGCATCGAGAAATTAGGAACAGCTCCCCTGGTTGATGAGTTGAACGCTGCTAAAACAATTAC
>CAIMSI010000033.1 GCA_903844115.1 uncultured Actinomycetes bacterium | reverse complement strand
GAATTGCACCCGGAATTTCTATAGATCACTTTGTACCGGGAAAAAAGAATGCAGACCTTCTCAATAAATATAATTTGACGAATAAGTTAGTGATTGTTTGTGTGGCTCGCCTTGTTCATAGAAAAGGGCAGGACCGTCTTATTCAAGCCATGCCGCAAATTCTTCGACAAGTCTCCAACGCACATTTAGTAATCGTCGGTGAAGGACCACGTAGAGTTCATTTAGACAAACTTGTGGCTGCGAATCAGATTGAGAACGCAGTAACTTTTTTTGGAAGAGTTTCCTACGACCAGCTCCCCTTGTATTTACAACTGGGAGATATTTTCGCAATGCCCTCACGATCTCGCTTTTTTGGTTTGGAAGTAGAAGGACTTGGGATTGTTTACCTTGAAGCCAGTGCGAGTGGATTACCAGTAATTGCTGGCGCTTCCGGCGGCGCCCCTGATGCCGTACTTCAAGGAGAGACTGGTTTAGTTGTCGATGGAAATGATCCATCAGCAATTGCCGAGTGCGTTATCACTCTACTTCAGGACTCCGATTTGCGAGAGGCAATGTCAAAGCGAGGCAGAGAGTGGGCCGAAAGTGAATGGAGCTGGAAAATCTGGGGTAAGCGCTTTAATCGTTTACTTCTTGGGCAAGATTCCTAGTTCTTTCGCCCTGACTACTGCTCCCAATCTGTTGGATACTGAAAGCTTTCTGTAGCACGATGCCAAGTGGGTCTTCACGGTAGGTTGTGAAAGAAAAAGTTTCTCGCAGATTTGTTGCGTGGATAGACCTGATGCGAGTGCGACCAAAACATCTTTCTCGCGATTAGTGAGTTCAGATTCGCTCATGCGCATGTGTTCAGATTTTGCCACTATTGCTGTGATACCTGCCCTGATATTGCGCAGGGATTGACGAGTGGTGGGGTTTGTCGAATTAAGACCTATGGTTTCATCGATTCTAAAACTGAGCTCAGATAGATCCCGAGCAAAGGCATCGTAAAGCTCGCGTGCCATTCGATTTCTCTCTTGATAAATATCCTTCTTCAAGAGTCACATCCATCCTGGCTGAATTAGCCATTTTAAGAGAAGAGTTCTGCAATCTCCTTCGCGAATTGCTGGGCGACGACATGGCGCTTAACGGAAAGTTTTGCAGTCATTTGTCCATCGCCAATGCTGAAATCGACGGGAAGTACAGTGAACTTACGAATTGATTCAGCGCGACTCACTGCCTTGTTGGCATCATCAATGGCCGTTTGTATGACCGCGATCAAGTCAGGGTCATGACACAAGTCGGCAATTGCGTTACCGGCTTTTTTATTTGTTGCAGCCCAACTTTTAACTGCCTCTGCGTCGAGTGTGACCAGAGCCGCGATAAATGGTTGGTTATCGCCAAGGACTACGCACTGACTAACAAGTGGGTGAGCGCGAACTCGATCCTCGAGTACAGCGGGCGCCACATTCTTACCTCCAGATGTAACAATCAACTCTTTTTTACGTCCAACAATGCTGAGAAAGCCTTCGCTATCTAAAGTGCCAAGATCTCCGGTTCGGAAAAAACCATCTTCCGTGAAAACTTCTCGATTTGCTTCATCGTTCTGCCAATATCCGCGCATCACGATTGGCCCCTTTATGAGGACCTCACCATCGGGTGCAATTGCAATCGTGGTACCCGGAACTGGCTTTCCAACCGAACCAACTTTTTGGTGCAGCGTGAGATTCAGAGTAGCTCCGGCGGTAGTTTCAGTGAGTCCATAACCTTCCAGGACTCTTACTCCCGCACCACGGTAGAAATGGCCAAGTCGCGTACCGAGTGGAGCTCCTCCAGAAATAGCGGCATCGACGTTTCCACCGAGTGCATGACGAATTTTGGAAAATACCAATCGATCAAAAATAGCGTGTTGAATTCGCAGCGCAAGTGGAATCTTGCCGGTATCCGTTGCTTGCGAGTAGGCAATTGCAGTTGCAGCGGCTTTGCGGAAAATATTTCCCTTTCCGGCTGCATCAGCCTTTGCTTCTGCGCCGTTATAAACTTTTTCAAAAATGCGTGGAACGGCCAGTACAAAAGTTGGTTTAAAAGTTCCAAGATCTTGCTGTAACCGAGTTATGTCACTGCAGTGAGCTAGATGAAGACCGGCATTGATCGCTCCAATTTGCACCATACGTCCGAAAACGTGGGCAACAGGCAAGAAGAGAAGAGTGGACCCGCCAGGCTTAAGGAATAAATCACTGGCTCCTTGCACAACGTTTCCACATTCAGACAAGAAATTTCCATGTGTAATTTGAACGCCCTTAGGCTTTCCAGTTGTTCCGGAAGTGTAGATAAGAGTGGCAAGTGTCTCTGGCTTTAGTGCATCCCTACGTTTTACAACTTCTTCATCAGAAATTCCTACGCCCGCCTGCGAGAGAGTTGCTAGCGCATCATCAGTGATTATCCACATGTTGCGGCATCCAGCCGGTGCTACGGGTTTTGCTAATTCGGCAAGTGCCGGAGTTTCAACAACTAATGCAACCGCACTTGAATCATTGAGAATCCATTCAATTTGTTCAGGACTGGAAGTCTCGTAAATAGGAACAACCACTCCACCTGCGTACCAAATTGCAAAATCTAAAACCGTCCACTCATATCGCGTCTTGGCCATAATTGCCACGCGATCACCGAGTTGAATTCCAGAAGCGATCAACCCTTTTGCTGTTGCCCGGATCTCTTCATCGAACTCACGAGCTGTTACCGGTTGCCATCCATCGCCCAGTGGGCGTGAAACCATGACGCGGTCGGCCTCAAACCAAGCGCGTTCTGAAATGAGGTTTGTAAGGTTTCCAGATGTGGCTGCCGGCACCATCGCCGGAGTTGAGTATGAATCCATGTGAGAACGCTATCGCCGGAAAGAGCTGTTTTCCACTCTTGAGCGACCTGCAGTTCGCTACCTGTAACCTCTACCCATGAGCGAGATATCCAAGAGTTCCATCACAATTGAAGCCTCTACTGAGGAAGTAACAGCCTTGCTCTTTGACCCTGCGAATTATCCAAACTGGTCATCGGCAATCTCGAGCGCAAAAGTTTTGGAAAGTGACGCCGCTGGTCAGGCAATAAAAGTGGAGATGTCCATTAAGGCCGGTCCGGTAAAGGATCGAGTCACACTTGATTATGACTGGAGCGGAGCACCTGGCGCCCTTCGTTTTTCTCTTGATGAAGCCGACACCTTGACGCAAATGTCTGGGGGCTATTTGATTGAAGATAATGGAGATGAGAGCGTTACCGTCACTTACGATTTAACTGTTGACCTATCCATGCCGGTCCCAGCCATGATGCGCGCAAAAGCAGAACGCGAAACGATTGATAAGGCTTTGCAAGAACTCAAAAGCAAGTTGGAGAGCTAATTCGTGACAGCGCGCCCAGATTTAAATTCAGATTCAAATTCAGATTCAAATTCAGATTTAAGTATTGGCGTCGACATCGGCGGCACTAAAGTTTTGGGTGGTGTTGTTGATCGATCTGGAAAGATTCTTACAACACATAGAAAAGATACTCCGAAACAAGGCGGGGAAGCGCTGACTCAAACGATTGCAGATGTTATTCTAGAATTGAAGGCAAAATTTTCAGCTAGTTACGTCGGTATTTCTGCAGCAGGTTTTGTTTCATCAGACCGCAAAACAATGCTTGCGGCGCCAAATATTTCAGGTTGGAATGGCATTAATCTGGAGAACGAAATTTCAGCTCGTGTAAATCTGCCTGTTGTGATTGAAAATGATGCGAACGCTGCAGCATGGGGTGAATCTCGCTACGGAGCTGGTCGCGGGGAAAATCAAATGATGATGCTTACGGTGGGGACGGGTATTGGTGGCGGTGTTGTTGTAAACGGTGCATTGCATCGCGGGGCCTATGGAATTGCTGGCGAATTCGGCCATGTGCGCGTAGTACCGGAAGGCCACCTATGTGGATGCGGAGCTCGAGGATGCTTTGAACAGTACGCATCTGGAAACGCGCTCATGCGGCATGCACGTGAAGCAATTGCTGGCTCACCAGATGCTTCCCATAATCTTTTAGCGCGCGGAAATGGAACCATTGAAGGTCTTAATGGCAAGCACATCACAGAAGCTGCGCAAGACGGTGACATGGTGGCGCTGGCTGCATTCAATACAACTGCGCAGTGGTTAGGCGCCGGAATTGCTTCCCTTGCCGTTATTTTGGACCCTGCTTGTGTAGTTATTGGTGGGGGAGTAGTCGATGCCGGTGAAATTTTGCTGGCACCAACCCGAGCAGCCGTCGAAAGATATATGCCTTTTCAAGGAAAACATCCTTCACCCCGCATTGTTGCAGCCGAATTAGGTAACGAAGCAGGCGTTGTAGGCGCTGCCGATCTAGCCCGCAGTTAAAGTACTGCTCCATCATCTTCATCGTCGCGATGTTTTTTGGTTGTTCGCCAAATAAAGGATGCAACTCCACCACAAAATAACAAAATTGCTGGCCAGCCGCCCAAATTCAACGGATCACCACCATTGAATCCTTCGAGCAATATATAAAGTCCACTAGCGACTATTGCAGCCAGGGAAAATCGTGAGGCTTGCGATATCACTAAATTACGCGGACGCGGGGCGCTGAAGTGAGTGCTTTCTTCTATGGAATCAAGATACGTGGTTTGGGTAGATTGATCGAGATTAAGCCCGGAGACAATAGATTCAAATTCTGCGTCAATTAAATCGCGCTCATCGTATTGTTCTCCACTTTGAATTTCACCACTTAGCACATCATGAATAAAGCGGATACTTTCCTCAATCAGCAAATCTGAGTCATTATCCCACGCGACATTGTGGAAGGACTCTTCAAAAATTACTTCACGAATATCTGTGGAGTAAACATTATCAATGATGGTCTCGCTATTAATTGGATGAATGACATGGTCATCAATGGAGTAGCTGACCATCAGTGGTAGATCTATGAGATAAAGATTCTCTTCGACATTTCTCCATAAATGTCGCAATGAATCTAACGCTCGCAACGGCATACGGTCATAACTCATACGCTTTGAGATACTCTTCTTAACATCCATTGGTCCAGTTTTCGTGGATGGAATAAAATTCTTAATGAGTGGAAGCGCCCTCAGAAATTTTCGATCATCAAATATGGCTGCGTTGCATAGCAGGAGTCCTTCGATTTCACTTCCTCGTATTTGAGCCAGGCGAAGAGCAAGAGCTCCACCTACGCTAAAACCTGCAACGAAGACTCTCTCGCAGTTTTTTTTCAATTCCAAAAATGTGTCTTCAACAGTTTTGTACCAGTCATTCCATGTTGTTGCATTGAGGTCTTCCCACTTCGTTCCGTGACCGGGGAGAACTGGGGCAATAACGCTCAATCCGGCATCGTGGAATCCTTCTGCCCAAGGGGCAATGCTCTCTGGGGTCCCGGTAAAACCGTGAATAACCAATATTCCGATTTTTCCGCCCGAAAGTCGGATATCCAGAGGGTTTGGGATATTTACCACGCTCAGATGGTGTCACACGATGGTGCTCTCATCCTCATTTAGTCGTAAATTAGGCCCGTGGTTTATACGACTTTGAAATCCTTCCTCAGCCCGCTCTTGATGCTGACCTTTCGTCCCAAGGTAACGGGATTGCGACAGGTTCCAACCGTAGGTCCGGTCATTATTGCTTCAAACCATCTTTCATTCAGTGATTCAATTTTTATGCCCTTGGTGGTCCCGCGCAAAGTTACTTTCTTGGCTAAGGCCGAATATTTCACATCACCTGGAATCAAGGGATTTATTAAAAAAATAACTTTCATCGCACTCGGTCAAGTACCGGTAGATCGGGCCGGGGGACGGCGAAGTGAAGCTGCTCTTCTTACCGGATTAGAACTTCTTAAAGAAGGCGCATGTATCGGAATTTACCCTGAAGGCACTCGCTCACCTGATGGCCGACTCTATAAAGGTCGGACCGGTATTGCCCGAATGGCTATCGAATCTGGCGCACCTGTTGTCCCTGTTGCCATGTTTAACACTGCGGAAATTCAGCCGACTGGCAAAGTTGTTCCCAAAGTGCAACGGGTAGAAATGGTATTTGGGGAGCCAATGTATTTCGAGGGAGATTCAAGCAACGTTCAATTATTGCGTGAAGCCACCGATCGCATAATGAAAGCTATTCAGCAAATATCAGGACAGGAAACTGTCGATATGTATGCCTCTGAAGCTAAGAGCCGAATTGCCCGCGGAGAAAAGATTTAGTTCCCTTTTAAATCTTTCATGATGGAATTTCGTTCTGCAAGGTATTTGCATTGATCACAGCTGGCTTTTGAGTCAGGCATATCTCCATTTACAACGGTGACAAAATCCACAAGGCGTTTTTGTAACGCAATCGGATCACGATCAACTGGATACCAGGCGACATTTACTCGGTAGCCAAAACCAACGCCTAGATTTCCTGAGGCACGATCAAGTGACCAAGAATAAATTCCAAGAGCAGAAATCTTTTTTGGCTCTCCCTTGGCAGGGTTTTCAAGTGCGAATGCATACGCTTCTAGCTGAGGGGAGTAGAAGCTAGATTTATCGGAAGCACGGGCTTGCATTTTGCAATCCACAATTCCAAATGTTCCATCAGGAAATTCAATGAGCAGATCGTATTTACCGCGAATTGCAAGATGTGAGTCTTTCCCATCGACTTGAATCGGAGTGGATTGCACCCACCCGCCGTGGTCAAAGACTTTGCCAGCGGGCATATCTGCATGCATATCTGATGTACTTGCACCGATAAAGTATTTTTCCTGCAAATCAGCAAGTTCAGCAACCGTTGGCATAAACATTGGTGCTTTGACTTGATGGTTGTAATAAAGCCATAAGCAGCGATGGCATCCGTCCCATGAAAATGTTAAATCACTTGGACTGATATTTGATCGACGTTCACCCATTTAGTGGCCCCCATAGTTTGTTATAGGGGTAATTGTGCCCTGAAGAACCGACAAGCGGGGTGATTTCAGCGAAATGAGTTGAGGATTGTGAAGAGCCCTAAGGCAGCCATGACGTACCCGCCAATCTTGCGCATCCTGATGAGCCTCTTTACGTCATTAGCGAGCCACTGCCTGAAGGTGCCAGCGATAATGCCCCAACAGCTATCGGACACAAATGCGATAAGGATAAAAATTGTTCCAAGAAAAAGTAGTTGAGAGGACAAGTGACCGCGAGCGCGATCGGTAAATTGAGGCAAGATGGCTGCGAAGAAAACAATACTTTTAGGATTCAGGATGCCGACGATAAAACCTTGACGAATAGTTTGCACAATAGTGGGGCGATCCTCGCTCACTGATGTCATCTCCTGTGCATGTGTCGTACTGCTCTTGATGGCTTGGTAACCCAAGTACACGAGATAAGCACCACCAAACCACTGAACCGCGTGATAGGCCACTGGGGATCGTTGAAGGATTGGCCCAAGACCTAGCGCTACGGCTATGGAGATAATGTAGAAACCAAGTGCGTTCCCAAAGACCGTTGCTACAGCTATGAGGCGCCCCCAGGCAATCGCCCTGGCTACTGTGAAAAGAACACTCGGTCCTGGGACCAAGATGATCAGAGTGGCAGCCACAACGAATTCCCATGTGTGCGTGGGGATTACCAGCGTCATGGCATCAGTATAAGTGCGTGAGTGAAAGTCCGCGCCACATATCTCGGAAAAAAATGCAAAGATAGGGCGTGCATGAAATAGAAGTAGTCCAAGACGGCTCCGTTCTCTCGGTAAAACTCAATCGACCTGAGAAGAAAAATGCGATCAATTCCGGCATGTATGTAGCTCTCAACCAAGCCCTGATCCAAGCAACACAGGAATTTGATATTCGTGTTGTTGTAATTTCAGGAGCAGGGGAATCATTCACCGCCGGAAATGACATCTTTGATTTTGCAAATGACGCACCGACAGATGGAAGTGCCCCAGGATTTCAATTCATTCAAAATCTCCATAATTTCCCCAAGCCTTTGATTGCGGCAGTTCAAGGAAATGCAGTAGGCATTGGGACAACGATGCTTCTTCATTGTGATGTGGCTTATGCATCTTCAACTGCGAAATTCTCAATGCCATTTGTTACCTTGGGAGTTGTACCGGAAGCTGGTTCCAGTTTCCTCTTTCCTCGCTTGGTAGGACATGCTCGAGCATCTGAAATATTTCTAACTGGTAGATCTTTCGATGCTAGTGAGGCGTTAGACCTCGGTTTGATTAACAAAGTTGTCGCAGATCCACTTTCCGAAGCAATGAAGACTGCTCACTTGATTGCCGAGCAACCACCCACATCAGTTATAAACACAAAAGCTCTTCTCAAGAGTAGTAATCATGCTGCCGTTGAAGCAGTGATGAATGCAGAAGGAGAGTTATTCCGGATTGCGCTGCAGTCAGATGAAGCGCAAGCTGCATTTATGAAGTTCCTCTCTGGAAAGGCGAAGTAATGTCATTAGCTGGAAAGAGAATATTTATTACAGGGGGATCACGCGGTATTGGGTTAGAAATCGCTAAACGAGCTGCGCGTGACGGTGCGATGGTTGCAATTGCGGCCAAAACTGCTGATCCGCATCCGTTGCTTCCTGGAACAATTTATACAGCTGCAAAAGAGATTGAAGAAGCTGGCGGTACAGCACTTCCTATCCAGTGCGATATTCGCGATGAAGCACAAATTACTTCAGCAATTGCTCAGGCGGTCGCTGCTTTCGGGGGATTGGATATTTTGGTCAACAACGCCAGCGCAATTAACCTCACTCCAACACTTCAAACACCAGCTAAGCGATTTGATTTAATGTTTGACATCAATGTTCGTGGAACATTTCTTGTTTCACAGGCCGCAATTCCACATTTAAAGGAGAGCGCAAATCCACATATTTTGACCCTTGCTCCGCCTCTTAATTTACAAGGCAAGTGGTTTAAGCAGCATGTTGCATACACGATGTCTAAATATGCAATGAGCATGACTGTCATGGGTTTAGCAGCTGAATTCAAGCGGGAAGGGATTGCCGTAAATGCGTTGTGGCCGCGGACTGTGATTGATACCGCTGCGCTCCAGATGATTCCCGGAATGGATACTAATTTTTGCCGCAAGCCAGAAATCATGGGCGATGCTGCTTACGCGATATTCACTCGGCCTGCGAAAGAGTGCACTGGAAACTTCTTTATCGATGATGAAGTTTTAACCGAAGAGGGTGTTACCGATTTTGATAAATACGCTGTTGTCCCGGGCACTACTGATTTCTTGAAAGATTTATATCTAGATTAAATTTCAAGTTCGGTATGGATGTGATCTGTCTCAGCTATACCTGAGCTGTATCGCTCTTCATATTTTCCAAATTTCCATATCAATACCGAGCTAATCCATGTCGCTACAAAGGCTGCGATAATCCAATAGCCCACTTGATTTAGTTTTATGCTGGCAATCCATGTGAATGGCTGATATTTCGCGATACTTGTTTTATCGGCTAAAACACCGACAAGTTCAACGGTTCCGATAACGAGCGCTACGAAAATTGAGATTCCCGTTGTTGTTAGGTTGTAATAAATCTTTCGCATCGGTGATGTAAAGGCCCACGCATATGCTTTTGTCATAAAAATGCCATCTAATGAATCCATCAGCGACATACCCGCAGCAAAAATAAATGGCAAGGCAATAATTGCTAGTGGGGGCAGTGTTCCGCCAACAGTTCCAATAGCGGCAGTCGCAGAAAGTCCAAGTAATCCAACCTCAGTGGCTGTATCAAAACCTAACCCGAAGAGAACTCCGATGGGATAAAGCTGCCACGAATGATCAAAACCCTTTTTAAAAAGACCACGGAATATACGATTGAAGAGCCCACGTTCATTAAGTAATTGATTGAGATGCTCGTGTGAAAACTTTCCAGATTTTGCTTGGCGCCATACTTTGATAATTCCAACAAGGATAATCAAATTAAGAATTCCGACTAAGTACAGGAAGAAGGCAGAAACACTTGCTCCGATGATGCCACCGGTTTGGGCAAAGTTATGTTGAAACTTAACTGCTTGCTTTGCGGCGAATGCAATACCGATAGATAGTGCCAAGACGATTGTTGAGTGGCCCAACGAAAAGAAAAGTCCAACGCCCATAGGCTTCTTACCTTTTGCCAGCATCAATCTGGTGGTGTCATCGATTGCAGAGATGTGATCGGCATCGAAAGCGTGACGAAGTCCAAATGAGTAAGCCAGCGCCCCGGCTCCCGCGTAAATCAAGGTGTGATTGGCATCAACGATTGAGTGAAATCGCGGCATTGAGTTGTAATGAATGAAAAGACCCCAGCCGATTACATGGAGGGCTACAACGGTCCCTAGGACCCCAAAGAGGCCAGGCAGTTCCTCGCGCTCAAAGCGAAGGTGTTCGCGCAGGCGTGGCTTTTGGCTAGCGCTTGGGCTGGTACCTGTAGTCATACGCCTATCTTAATGCAAATGATTTGCATCTGCAAAAGAGTGGCAAGACTAAGTGTGGCAAGAATTAGAGCCGTCCGGCCTGCTCCAATGCAAAGAGAAAGTTCTTGAGCTCTGCGCTTTCCGGTTTCTCAAGCATTTGATGTGGCGTACCAGATTCGATGATTTCCCCACCTTTTAGGAAGAGAACTTCGTCAGCCACTTTTCGCGCGAATCCCATTTCATGCGTTGCAATTAACATCGTCATCCCATCGTTCTTCAATTCGCTAATGAGTGAAAGCACTTCTGCAATCAGTACGGGATCCAATGCACTGGTGACTTCATCGAGCAATAGCAGCTTGGGCTTACAAATAATGGCTCGCAGAATTGCAACACGTTGTTGTTGGCCACCGCTGAGCAAATCTGGGTATTGATGCGCCTTCTCTGATAATCCAAAGCGGCTCAAAAGATTCAAAGCATCCACTTCGGCCTCTGGTTGAGATATTCCGTGAACGAGCCGGGGAGCAAGTGTGATGTTTTGAAGAACAGTCAGATGCGGAAAGAGATTAAATGCTTGAAATACCGACCCGATGGAAGCACGGACCTTGTCAGCATCTATTCCTACAGCTGAAATATCTTCTCCGTCAAGAATGATTTGCCCATCATCAATTTCTTCTAACAGATTGATGCAACGCAAGAGTGTGCTTTTTCCCGAGCCACTGGCTCCAATGAGGACTTTTACTTGATGTTTCTGCAGGCGCAGATGCAAATCAGAAATTACTAGCTCAGCGCCAAATGATTTCCGTAGATTTATAAGATTAAGTGCGCTCATTGATTACCACTGCCCTTGTTGCTGGCGCGCACGATCTTGCTTACGTGTGAGCCAATCAGTAAATCGAGTTAAGGGAATTGTGAGCGCGATGAAAATTGCGCCAGCGACAAGATAAGGAGTGAAATTAAACGATTGTGCCGTCTCGATACCGGCCGCCCTAATTGCATCGATTGCTCCTAGAACTGAAATAAGTCCTGAATCTTTTTGAAGAGAGACAAGATCGTTAAGCAATGGGGGAGTAACCTTACGAAGCGCTTGAGGCAAAACCACAAATCTTTGTGCTTGCGTCTGCGATAAACCTAGAGCGCGCGCGGCCATCCGCTGGGCTGGGTTTACCGCTTCAATACCAGCGCGAATTACTTCAGCTACGTATGCTGAATAAGTTAAAATTAGTGAAAGAGTTCCAAGCATCACGGCTGAATTAGGAATCCAAGAGATTTGAAGCCCAGGTATTCCAAAACCTACAAGTAAAAGTACAAGCAGCAGCGGTAATCCCCGAAAGATATCGGTGTAGAAAGTAGCAAATAGCTTTACTGGATAAAGTACAGGGCTTTTGGATGTGCGCGCTAAAGCTAGAAGAAGGCCAAATATTAGGACGAAGATTTCGGCAATAATCATGACTCGTAGGTTGAGCCAAATTCCACTCAATACCGATGGAAAAGAATGCACGGCATAGTGCCAGCTGAAGAAGCTTTCTCGTACGAGTGCGAATCCTTTTGCCCCGGTAACGACAACTATGACTAGTGCGCCGACTGCAAGAGTGCTCAGTAAAGCAATAGTGGTAGAACGCCGCGAAGCCTGACGCCGCGAAGCTTCACGTTGCAAGCGCAACGCAGAAGGTTGGTATGACATCAGGCTAACGGACTACTCATGCTTAATCGGGCTTACTCGGGCTTACTTAGTAAATACAGGAGCGCCGCCAACATTTGCTAACCACTTATCAGCAATTGTCTTAAGAGTTCCATTCGCACGAAGTGCATCAACGGCAGCGCTTACCTTTGCAGTAAGAGCGCTTCCCTTGCTGAGAACGAGGCCAAATTGTTCAGCCTTTGCTTGTGCAGGCAACTGACCAACAAGAACAGCATTTTTTGCTGTTGCAGCGATGTAGAAAGCTGTTGGGAGGTCAACGACAAGTCCTTTGATTTGACCAGCAGTGAGTGCTGCTGTCGCAAGATCGTTTGTATCGTAAACAGAAGCTTTCTTCGAAGGCTTGATCACTGAGTTAATTGTCGTTAGCGAAGTGGTTCCCACTTGAGCGCCAAGAACAACCTTTGCCAAATCAGAGATTTTCTTCGCTTTCTCAATAGATGAACCCTTGACGGTTACAACAGCCTGCGCAACGTCATAATAACCAGTTGAGAAGTCAACGACTTTAGAGCGCTCTGCTGTAATAGAAATTTGATTGATATCAAAGTCAAAAGATTTCTTTCCTGGCTGAATTACGCTGTTAAATGAAGCTTTTACCCACTTAACTTTTGTTGCTGGATAGCCAAGTTGCTTTGCTACTGCATATGCAACTGCAGACTCGTAGCCTTTGCCATTTGAAGGCGTGTTGCTATCAAACCAAGGTCCGTACGCTGGATCATCAGTACCAATAGTGATCACTCCTGGTGTGAGTGTGGTGAGAGCAGCATGCGCTGGGAGAACTCCCGTGCTCGCAATTGCAGTAGCTGCAAAAATTGCAACGATTGATATTTTCTTCATTTTTATCCTCCTGCTTAATAAAGGACGCATTTACATCAAGGTAGAACGCGCTTGCCAGATTTTCTGGCCTGGTCTTCACCCGGAGCACCCCACCGCGTTCCCGTGAGGGAGGAGGGTTGCCGATCGATAAGCCGGGGCTCTGCATCGATACTCGTGACCAAGTCGAACTCTACCCAAAAAACTAAATGTTGATGAAATCGCGCTCCAGATTCTTTCGGTTGACCACCATCATGGTGTGGTTTGGAATTTCGACCCAGCCAGTCTGTTCCCAGCCCGAGGAGGCGACAATCAGGCCCTCTTGGTCGCTCTTGTATGACAAGCGGTAATAGTCGGCAGGCTCATCCTTGGGGATCCGGTCGTTGTCGTGCTCTGCCACTACAAAATAGAAATCTGGCGTCAAGAGCATGGAATTGAGGCTCGAGAAATTGCCAGTTGACTTGATGTTGCGAAGAGTCTGCAGAAAAGCATCCTGAATTGAAGTGCTCCTTGCTGCAGTAATAATTGCAAGAAAGAATCTCTCACTATCAGTTGTACCGCTCATCGAGGCGAGTAAATCCGGTGCGACATATGGATCAACGGTGGTTGCAGGCTTGATAGTCCCGTTATGAATGAATGAAAGACGATCTCTTGAAAATGGATGGCTATTGCTTTCTTGGACGCTGATGCCAGTTGAAGCAAATCGAAAATGTAGAAGTGCGCCTTTTTCTTTTGCATTTACTGCGTGATCAAATTGAGGACTAGACCGCGCAGGAAGAATTTCTTTAGTCAAAGTTTCATCAGTTGAAAATCCCCAACCGTCTTTGTGGCGATCAGCAAGTAGTGCGAATTGTGGAAATGAATCCCCGGCAATCTCTGAGATCGAAGTTTCATTTTCAGCGACGAAACCCATTAATCTGCACATAAAAGTATTCTTTCATTAAAAAATACGAATACTAGAAAATTTTGAACAATTTTGAACAATTTTGAATAAATGTCCAAAATAAGTATAAAACGCCCGTTTCGTACACGGGAGAGGTGCTTTTCATCACCACCTCTGCTACCTTCTCCTTAACGTTTTTGCAGTAAAGAGCATTAACGCCAAACTTATGAGGGAGATTGCATCGTATTTCAGCAAACGCTGAAAGTCCTCGGTGCGTGTGTTCAAAATGTTTCGCCAAAGTCAGCCAACTCTAGAAACTCAAGCATTTAGAAAGCTCAGTAAGAATCCAATCAAAATTCCGGAGTCCCGAATCGAGGAGCTCCTAGCAAGTGAGTGGGAACGTTTCAAAGCTTCCACCCTTGGATCAGAACTAGAATATGAAAACGCAAAGCAAAGCTTGCCTCTTGGCGTGGTCTCTAGTTTTCAGCACTGGGATCCTTATCCCATCTCAATAGTCTCGGCCAAAGGGGCCTGGATGACTGATGTCGATGGACGTGAACTTCTTGACTTGTCCATGGGTTTTGGAGCGATGCTTGCCGGTCACCTAAACCCAGTTGTTGTGGCAGAAACAAAGGCTGCTCTAGAAGTGGGCATGCTCTTTGTAACACCGTCACCAATCTCTCGCGACGCTGCAGAACGTATTTGCAAACGCTTCTCCATCGATATGGTTCGTTTTGCCAACTCAGGCACCGAAGCAACAATGTATGCAGTGCGAACGGCAAAGGCATATTCCGGTAAGGATGCCATTGTTAAAGTTGAGGGTGGATACCACGGGTCATATGATCCACTCACCGTTTCTGCTAAACCATCACTAGATAAAGCTGGCCCTGCCGATAATCCAAATGCAGTTACCCCGACTGGCGCAGAAACTGGAACAGTCTTTGTAGTTCCCTTCAATGACCTTGAAGCCCTCGAGCGCACTTTCAAGGCACATGCTGCGCAAATTGCATGCTTTATTGTTGAACCAGTTCTTGAGAATCTTGCGATTGTTCTTCCAGATAATGGATATTTGCAATCAGTTCGAGAGTTGTGCGACCAATATGGAATCATCCTTATATTTGATGAAGTGAAAACTGGCTTGACGGCTGGACCTCACGGAGCAGCTCAAAGAATCGGCGTTAAACCAGATCTCATTGCACTTGCAAAGTCGATCGGCGGTGGGCTTCCAATTGCTGCCTTTGGTGGCAAGCGCGAAATCATGCAAGTTGTGGTTGATAATCGCATGGCACACTTTGGAACATTTAATGGAAATCCACTTGCGATGGCCGGAGTTCGTGCAATCGACAAAATTTGTACCCCAGAGGCACTCGCTGCCGCTGAAGCACTGAACATGCAGGCCCTGGAGCGCATCTCAGAGATCATCGATGAGTATCAATTACCTGCACATACTGTTGGATTTGGAATCAAAGGTTGCATCACATGGTCGATAGATCCTGTACGCAATTATCGTGATTACAAGGCGACGGATTTCAAGGTTGCCGAACTTTCATGGCTCTGGTCGCTCAATCGCGGAATCATTACGCCTCCGGGACTCGACGAGCAGTGGCTAATTTCATTGGCTCATGGCCAACGTGAAATTGATATTTTGGTCGAAGACTTTAGAGAGTTAGCTCAGGCTCTACGGGCCTAAATTTCTTATTCGAGTGAAATAAGATCGAGATATTCATCGTTCCACAGATCTTCATCGCCATCTGGAAGAAGTAGAACGCGCTCTGGTTTCAGGGCGCGAACTGCACCCTCATCGTGGGAAACCAAAATTACCGCTCCTTGATACTCGGTCAAAGCGCCAAGAATTTCATCACGTGAAGCCGGATCCAAGTTATTTGTTGGCTCATCGAGCATAAGGACGTTTGCTTCGCCTACAACGAGAGTTGCTAGTGCCAATCTTGTTCGCTCACCACCGCTGAGTACTTTGACCAATTTATCAACATCATCACCCACAAATAAAAATGATCCCAAGACTTGTCTAGCTTGCTGTTCTCTGATGTCAGAACCCGATGACATCATGTTCTCTAAAACAGTGCGTTCAAAATCGAGTGACTCATGTTCCTGTGCGTAGTAACCAATTTTCAATCCGTGTCCAGGATTGACTGCGCCCGTATCGGATTCGCTCACGCCCGCCAGAATCTTTAGCAAAGTAGTTTTACCTGCTCCGTTGAGTCCCAGAATAACAACTCGAGATCCGCGATCAATTGCAAGGTCTACGTCCGTAAAGACTTCAAGTGAACCGTAGGACTTGGAAAGACCTTCTGCAGTAAGAGGGGTTTTGCCACATGGAGCTGGGGTAGGGAAGCGAAGCTTTGCAACTTTATCTTTCACGCGGACATCTTCAAGCCCGGAAAGTAATTGATCAGCCCTTCGCAACATACCTTGCGCCGCTTTTGCTTTAGAAGCTTTGGCTCGCATCTTCTCGCCTTGTTTGGAAAGGATGGCTGCTTTCTTTTCAGCATTTGCGCGTTCCTTTTTGCGACGGTGCTCATCAGATTCACGCTGCAACAGGTACTTCTTCCAGCCCATGTTATAAACATCGATAACGTTGCGGTTTGCATCAATGTAAAAGACCTTATTTACTACGGTTTCAATAAGGTTTACATCGTGAGAGATGATGACTAATCCGCCACTGTATTTCATGAGGTACTCACGAAGCCAAATAATTGATTCAGCGTCCAGATGGTTTGTAGGTTCATCTAGGAGCAGAGTGTCCGCCCCACTGAAAAGGATTCGCGCTAGTTCTACGCGGCGACGCTGGCCACCGCTCAGAGCCTCAAGAGTTTCTTCAAAGAGACGTTCCGGAATGCCCAAATTCGTGAGAATTGATTCAGCTTCAGAGGATGCGGCGTATCCACCAGCACTTTGAAATTCTGCATCCACTGCCGAATAACGATCGAGTGCCTTTTCTAGCTCTTCAGGTGTGGCAGTAGCCATGGCATCTTCTGCTTTTCGCATGCGAGCAACAATTTGATCTAACCCACGCGCTGAAAGAATGCGATTGATAACGCTATCTTCCTGATCGCCAGTTCGTGGATCTTGGGGCAGATAGCCGATAGTTCCTGTGCGATTTACTTGACCACCAGCGGGCATTGTTTCCCCAGCTAGTACTTTGCAGAGAGTGGATTTACCAGCACCATTTCGTCCAACGAATCCGACGCGATCTCCATGGTTAATTCGAACTGTTACATCGCTGACGAGTAGTCTGGCAGCTGCACGTAGCTCGAGGCTCTGGGTCGCAATCACTGCCCTAGGGTACCTTTGCGCAGTGAGTGAAACTAACCACCATAAATTAGGTGCTTTAGCGATATTAGCCGCGGGGATTTGCTTTGGAACGACTGGTACATCACAAACTCTGCTCGCAAAAGGAATTTCACCGCTCGCAGTTGCGAGTACTCGTCTTTTTGTTGGCGCGCTGACTTTGCTTCTAGTTGCTCGATTTAATAGGTCACAAACGCCAGTTCACTTTCCCAAAAAGGATTTATGGATCTCAGGAGTTGGAATTGCAATTTATCAACTCTCATTTTTCTCCTCTGTAAAACTTACGGGAGTACCAATTGCAACTCTCACTGCCCTAGGAAGTGCGCCGATTTTTACAGGAATCGTCGCCTATCTGCTTGTTCGCGAACGTCCGACCCGGGTCTGGTTTATTGCGACCGTAGTAACAACATGTGGAATTGCGCTATTAAATCGCCAAGGTAGCGAAAAGGGTTTTAACCTCCTCGGTGTATTCCTGGCGCTTGTAGCTGGACTTGGTTTTGCTTTCTTTAACGTGACTAGCCGCAGAGCCCTTAACGCCGGTGTTGAACCTAGCCGCCTGGCTGCCGGAGTATTTTCACTTGCTGCTGTGCTTGTATTTCCCTTTTGTTTTGTCGCCGGCACACATTGGATTTTTACAATCAAAGGAATGGGCTTGATCCTCTGGCTGGGAATATTCACAACTGGCTTGGGATATAGCTTCTATGCCTATGGCCTTAAGCGCGTTCATTCAAGTACCGCATCGACTCTAGTTCTTGCAGAACCGGCAACGGCAACGCTGCTGGCAGTTGTTGTTCTTGGAAACACATTGACTAGCAACAGTTGGGCCGGAATTGCAATAGTGATTGTTGGTTTGATGTACCTAGCTATGCGAGGTTGAAGAAACCTTTAATCGATTGCACCATCATCTCTACTGCGATTGCAGCAACCAGCAGACCAGCAACACGAGCAACCAAGGTAACGCCAGAATCTTTAATAATGCCAAGAATCTTTGTGGAGAACATCAGAGTTAAACCAATAACGATGTGGACCGCAATGATTGCGGCGGCGAGTGAAAGTTTTGCCGATGAAGTATGCGCGTACTGCACGTAAAGCATTGTGGTGACAATTGCTCCGGGCCCGGCAAGAATTGGCGTGCCTAGAGGCACCATTGCAACGTTTACATTTTTAGTGGCAGATTCTTCGCTTCCTTTTCCGGTCAAAAGTTCCATTGATATGAGAAAGAGAAGGAGTCCGCCTGCACCTTGAAGAGCGTTAAGTGAAATGTGCAGATAATTCAAAATTATCTGTCCAAACAGGGCAAAGACCACGATGATAATTAAGGATGATGCAGCACCTTGCCACGCCAGGTGAACTCGTTCTTTCTGTTTTTTTCCAGATACAAGAGAGAGAAAGATTGGAATTGCTCCAGGCGGATCGAGGATTACAAAGAGAGTCACAAAGGCTTGAATGCCAAAAGTAACCGCAGAAACTGTAAGAAGGCTATTCATGATTAGCTCTATTAACCCTTGTAATGATGAGCCATCGACGTGAGCGCGCGGTCCAACATGTCCAGACCAAGCTTTGTATCTTCCACGCTGATGTTGCAAGGTGGATTCAAGTGAATCCGGTTGAAATTATTAAATGGCATAAGGCCATTTTTCTTGCATTCGGCAACAATTTCATTCATTGCCGGACTCGAGGCACCGTACGGAGCCATTGGCTCACGCGTAGCTCTATTGGTAACAAGATCAAGACTCCAGAAGACTCCTTGTCCTCTGACATCACCAATCATCAGATGCTTTTTTGCAAGTTCAACAAGTGCCGGTGCAATAATTTTCTCACCAATCATTGCAGCGTTCTCGACCATTTCTTCATCTTTCATGGCATCGATAGTTGCAATAGCTGTTGCACAAGCAAGTGGGTGTCCTGAATATGTAAGCCCACCAGGGAAGACTCGATCGTTAAAGGTTTCTACAATTTTGCTTGAAACAACGACTCCGCCAAGTGGCAAGTATCCAGATGTAACTCCCTTTGCAAAGACAATCAAATCTGGTCGAACATTTGCATGCTGGTATGCAAACCATTTTCCAGTACGTCCAAATCCCGCCATTACTTCATCAGCAATCCAGAGAATCCCGTACTTGTCGCAGAGTGCGCGTATACCTTCCAGATATCCCTTAGGCGGAACAAGTACGCCTGCGGTACCCGGTACTGATTCAATAAGAATTGCAGCAATAGTGTGCGGTCCTTCAAAAATGATCATCTGCTCAAGATGTGCAAGTGCACGTTCGCATTCCTCCTGTTCAGTTGTCGCCCAGAACGAAGAACGATAAAGGTATGGCCCCCAGAAATGCACGTGACCTAAAGCAAATTCATTTGGGAAACGTCGAGGATCACCTGTTGCATTGATTGCCGAGCCAGTATTGCCATGGTATGAACGGTAGGTTGAAAAAATCTTACTTCGGCCTGTATGGATGCGAGCCATGCGTACTGCGTTCTCAATTCCATCGGCCCCAGCATTCGTAAAGAAAACCTTTTGAAAATCACCACCTGCTAATTCGATTATGCGTTGAGCTGCCCCGTTTCGAGCTTCATTTGCATGTTGTGGTGCAACGGTTGTGAGAATATCTGCCTGATCTTTGATAGCTTGGATGACTTTTGGATGTTGGT
>CAIMSI010000032.1 GCA_903844115.1 uncultured Actinomycetes bacterium | reverse complement strand
GGCGCGGATAGAACTGTCGTTGGATTGTTTACATATCCGATCTTGCAGGCAGCAGATATTCTTCTCTACCAAGCAAAGTATGTACCGGTTGGGGAAGATCAACGCCAGCACATCGAATTAACAAGAGATCTTGGCCAGCGCTTCAATAATACTTATAAAGAAATTTTCACCATTCCTGAAGCCTATATAACAAAAGCTGCTGCAAAAATAAACGATTTGCAGGATCCCTTAGCAAAAATGAGCAAGAGTAGTTCTTCTGCTGGGGGAGTCGTGGATATCTTGGATGCTCCAGAAGTGAACGCAAAGAAGATTAAAAGTGCCATCACAGATACAGGAAAAGAAATTAAATTCGATGTGCTGGCGTTGATCTTCCCCAACCGGTACATACTTTGCTTGGTAGAGAAGAATATCTGCTGCCTGCAAGATCGGATATGTAAACAATCCAACGACAGTTCTATCCGCGCCACTTTTCTGGCTTTTATCTTTAAATTGAGTCATGCGACCAGCTTCACCAAAACCAGTGAGACATTCCATCACCCAACCGAGTTGGTTATGCGCAGGAACGTGGGACTGCATAAATAGTGCGCACTTAGCTGGATCTAATCCAAGTGCAAGAAGTTGGGCAGTTGATGTGAGTGAGCGCTCATGCAAGACCTTGGGGTCAACTTGAACGGTGATTGCGTGAAGGTCAACAACACAGTAAAACGCATCGTGGCTTTCCTGCAGATTTACCCATTGTTTAAGTGCGCCGAGATAATTTCCAAGATGGAAAGATCCACCTGTTGGTTGGATTCCAGAGAGAATGCGATCTTTACTCATGGGCAGTATCTTTCCATTCATCGCGCGAGATCAATAACTGACCGGCGCGCTTACCCTCAACAGATAAGACATTTATTCGAAAGTTCTCGTGGCGCAAAACATCATTAATCTCAGGGAGCCTGCCTAAAGCATGCATGACATACCCGCCTGCGGTTTCATATGGACCTTCTGGCAAGGCAATTCCGGTTTGGTCGAAAAGGTCTTCGAGGGAAATTAGGGAGTCGATTTCAAAATCACCGCTCCGGCTTTGTGGCGTCACTTCTTCTTCAACTTCATCGTATTCATCGTGAATGTCACCGATAAAGCACTCAACTAAATCTTCGAGAGTAACAATGCCGTCGGTGCCACCATACTCATCAAGCACGATTGCAAGATGCTGCCTTTTAGCCCGAAGTTCAGTGAGCGCCGGAAGCACTCCTTTTGTTCCAGGTAGGAATGTGACAGGTCGAATGATGTCTAAGAGTGTGGCAGTTGGACGGCTCACATGAATGTTTAAAAGATCGCGTACATGAAGGAAGCCAATTACTTCATCGCTATTTCCTCGAGTTACTGGGTAGCGCGAATGGGCACTTTCAACTGCAATCTTCATTGCCTCATCGATTGATGTCCCAACATCAAGGAATTCAACCTCCGTACGTGGAACCATGATTTCGTGAAGTGCTAGATCTCCAGAATTAAATACTTCCTCAACAATATCGCGTTCTTCTTCGGTAAGCGCAGTGTGACCTGTTACTAAATCTACAAGTTCAGCTTCTGACATTTCACTTCGCGACTCTTCTGCTTTGAGGCCAAATATTTTCACAACAGTATCTGTAGATTTTGAAAGCAACCAAATTGTCGGACGAAACAATTTAGCAAGCTGATCAATAATTCCAGCAGAAGCGAGCGCAATTGATTCAGTGCGATAAAGAGCTAATCGTTTTGGTACGAGTTCACCAAAGACTAAAGAAATATAAGCAATCACGATAGTTACTGAAACCAGAGAAAGTGTTGTCGCTAAACCGTGCGAAAGTCCCCATTTTTCAAATGCGGGAATTACGAATGCAGTTCCCAATCTTTCTGAACCTAGCGCCGCTGAAAGGAATCCACAAAAAGTCACACCGATTTGGGCTGCAGCTAAGAATCGATTGGGATTTTGAGTTAGGTGAGCGACTCTCGCCCCACGCTTTCCCTTATTCTGAAGTTGGCGCACCTGAGAGTCTCGAAGGGAGAGTAAGGAGATTTCGGCAGCCACAAAGAGCGCAGCCAAAGCAATAAAGAAGAGAACCAGGGCGATATCCAGGATGAGTTGGCCTGTCGTGCCAAAGGGCGCCGAAACTGAGTTCAAATCCTCGTACTTAACGCGGTGCATTCCCCTAGGGTATCGTGAGCGCCCTCACGTCAGCGCTGACGTGGGTCTGTACCAAACTAGTTCCCTCCAATGGATCGTCGGGCACGTACCTGCCCGGAGAAGGAGCCTTAACATGGCATCAGTCGTTTTCAACTCAGCATCACGTATCTATCCAGGCACAACCAAACCCGCTGTCGACAAGCTCAGCCTCACTATCGCTGATGGTGAATTTCTTGTTCTCGTCGGACCATCCGGTTGTGGAAAATCCACATCACTTCGAATGCTTGCAGGGCTTGAAGAAATTGATTCAGGTTCCATTCGCATCGGAGATCGCGACGTTACAAACGTTGCTCCAAAAGACCGCGACATCGCAATGGTCTTCCAGTCATACGCTCTCTATCCACACATGTCTGTTGCAGAAAATATGGGATTTGCTCTCAAGATTGCTGGCATCGACAAGGTAGAGCGTGACCGCCGAGTACTTGAAGCTGCAAAGCTACTTGATTTAGAACCATACCTTGATCGCAAGCCAAAGGCACTTTCAGGCGGACAACGCCAACGTGTTGCTATGGGCCGCGCGATTGTTCGTGAACCACAAGTTTTCTTGATGGACGAACCTCTTTCCAACCTTGACGCGAAACTCCGTGTTGCAACTCGTACTCAAATTGCCGCCTTACAACGTCGACTTGGCATCACAACTGTTTATGTAACTCACGACCAGGTTGAAGCAATGACTATGGGAGATCGCGTTGCGGTTATGAAGGATGGATTGCTCCAGCAAGTGGATACACCGCGCAATCTTTATGACCGTCCAGCAAATTCATTCGTTGCTGGTTTTATCGGCTCGCCAGCAATGAATTTGCTTATTGCTCCCGTTGTAGGAGGCAAGGGCAAGTTAGGTGACTACACATTTGATGTTCCGGCGTCGGCTGGATCCTCAGTTATTGTGGGAATTCGCCCAGAGGGTTTTGCTCCTGCTCCAGATGGCTTCCACGTTCACGTTGAAGTTGTTGAAGAACTTGGCGCAGATGCGTTCGTTTACGGAAACCCAGGAGATGCGGATGTGAAGTTTGCAAACTCCGGCGATGAAGGTGCGCAAATTATTGTCCGTTGGGATCCAAAGAATCCACCAAAGCCTGGTGATCGAGTTACCGTCGCTGCAAAAGCGGAGGCTATTCACCTCTTTGATGTGAATACTGGGTTGAGAATTAATTAAGTATTAATTAAGAATTAATTCTCATTAATTCTTATTAGTTCATAGCCTTCTTGAAGTTCTCATCAATTGAATTGAGGAACTCCTGAGTACTTTGATATGGCGCTTCTTTTGAAATGAGGAGCGCCAAATCTTTTGTCATTTTGCCTTCTTCTACAGTTTCAATACATACCCGCTCAAGAGTCTTTGAAAACTTTGCGAGTTCTGGATTGTTATCAAGCTTGGCACGGTGGGCCAAACCTTGTGTCCATGCAAAGATTGAAGCAATTGGATTTGTAGAAGTCGCTCTTCCTGCTTGATGTTCACGATAGTGACGCGTTACCGTTCCATGCGCAGCTTCAGATTCACAAATTTTTCCATCTGGAGTCATCAAAACTGATGTCATCAGACCAAGTGATCCATAGCCCTGTGCGACAGTGTCTGATTGAACATCTCCATCATAATTCTTACAGGCCCAAACATATCCACCTGGCATACGTAATGCCATAGCTACCATGTCATCAATTAAGCGATGTTCATACCAAATTCCTGCGGTCTCGAATTGTGTTTTAAATTCAGCTTGGTAAATCTCTTCGAAAATATCCTTGAATCGACCGTCGTAGGCCTTCAAAATCGTATTCTTCGTCGAAAGATATACCGGGAATTTGCGAAGTAAGCCGTAATTAAGAGATGCCCGAGCAAAGTCACGAATTGAATCATCCACGTTATACATAGCCATTGCTACACCTGATGAATCAAAATCAAACACTTCGTGAGATTCTGGAGCTGAGCCATCTTCAGGGACAAATGTAATAGTGAGCTTTCCCGGTCCTTTAACCTTGAAATCAGTTGCCTTGTATTGATCACCAAAAGCGTGACGGCCAATAACGATTGGCTTTGTCCAGTGTGGGACCAAACGCGGCACATTGCTGATAATAATTGGCTCGCGGAAAATTACGCCACCAAGAATGTTGCGAATGGTTCCATTTGGGGACTTCCACATTTTCTTGAGCCCGAATTCTTTAACTCGTGCCTCATCAGGAGTGATCGTTGCGCACTTAATTCCAACGCCGTGCTTTTGTATAGCGCGGGCTGAATCGACCGTGACTTGATCATCGGTTGCATCGCGATTTTCCATACCTAGGTCGTAATATTCAAGATTTACATCAAGATAAGGCAAAATCAACGAGTCCTTAATGAACTGCCAAATGATGCGCGTCATTTCATCGCCATCAAGTTCTACAACAGTTCCCGAAACTTTAATCTTGCTCATTTTCTCTGCTTTCTTATTTTAATTCCTGGAATTAGAGGTCTTTTACATCTGCTTGCTTGGTTCGTACCGCTTCAGCTGCTTCTTTAAGCGCTGTTACTTCCGTTGGAGTGAGTGATCCCTCGACAACTCCAATGATTCCTTCTTTGCCAATCTTGGCTTCAACTCCGAGGTAGACGCCAGAAATTCCGTATTCACCATCAACCCATGCACAGACAGGCATAACTTCACCTGAATCTTCGATAACTGCTTTTGCCATTCTTGCTGCAGCAGCTGAGGGAGCGTAATAAGCAGATCCAGTTTTCAAGAGAGCGACAACCTCTGCACCGCCATTGCGTGTGCGATCAACAAGTTCAGCAATTTCAACTTCACTCAATAGTGTCGAGAGTGGCTTTCCATCAACAGTGCAGCGACTTGGGACTGGCACCATTGTGTCTCCGTGTGAACCAAGAGTCAGAGTCTTTACTGAACCAACTGAAACTCCAAGTTTTTCTGCAACAAAGTTTGTAAATCTGGCGGTATCAAGCATTCCTGCCTGGCCCATGACTTTGTTTTTCTTAAACCCTGTTGCAAGTTGAGCAAGAGCCGTCATCTCATCGAGAGGATTGGAGACCACAATAATTACTGCATTTGGTGAATGCTTCGCAATGTTTTCAGCAACTCCACGAACAATGCCAGCGTTCACTCCAATGAGATCCATGCGTGACATTCCAGGTTTGCGTGGAAGCCCGGCAGTGATGACAACAACATCAGAATTAGCCGTTGCTTCATAGCCCGCGCCTTCTGCAGTTGTAGTTGCGCCGACGACTTTTGTTTCAAAACCTTCAATGGATCGAGATTGATTCATGTCGAGAGCCAAACCTTCTGGCTTTCCTTCGACAATATCTGTTAGTACGACAGTTTCGAAGAGATTGTATTCAGCCAATCGAAGGGCAGTAGTCGAGCCATAAAATCCAGAGCCTACGACTGTCACTTTACCTTTGAGGTTTTTCTGAGCTGACATTTTCTGCCTTCCGTGCGAAATGGTCGTTGTTCAATACCGGTTGAATGTTACCCCGCGTGCGGTAGGGCCAAAGACACGATAAAAAGAGTTCCCGCTATGAGGAGTGGTAGAAATAACTCGATTCGGCGCTTCATTCCGAGAATAAGGTAACGCGAATAGGCATAACTGCCCGTTCCGATAGCCAGGAGCAGGCTTCCACTTCGGACCCTCCCAAAAAGTGCAGCAGCAATTCCTACGATGATGAGTGCTAGCCCAAAAGTTCTGAGCTTCTCTAAATTCAAAACACGCTTCATTCCTAAATACGAGAACTTTCGACAACATTTGTTAGCAGCATTGCCCGAGTCATCGGTCCTACGCCGCCTGGCATCGGTGCGATAAAAGAAGCAATATTTGCAACATCAGGATGCACATCACCGAGTAATCCCTTATCGGTTCGAGTGATTCCAACATCGAGAACTACGGTTCCAGCGCTCACCATATCCGGAGTAAGTACGTGAGGGCTTCCAACAGCTACGACAATTATGTTAGCTCGCAGAGTGTGTGCCTTTACATCTTTTGTGCCGGTATGGGTAATTGTCACCGTTGCATCATCCCCGCGACGTGTCATCATTAAAGCAAGTGGACGCCCGACTGTTATCCCGCGCCCCATGACAACAACTTCTGCACCTTTAGTCGAAATATTATAACGATGCAATAATTCCAAAATTGCACGAGGTGTACATGGAAGTGGCGCGGGTTCACCTAGAACAAGTTTTCCTAAATTCAGGGGATGTAATCCATCTGCGTCTTTAGCGGGATCAATCGCTTCTAGGATTCTATTAGCCGATATCCCATTAGGAAGTGGCAATTGAACAATATATCCCGTGCATTCTTTAGAGTTATTTAAATCTTTAATTGCTGCCAATACATCAGATTCCGACGCACTTGCGGGTAAATCAATACGAATAGATTTAATTCCTACCTGCGCGCAGTCTTTATGCTTTCCGCTGACATATGAGAGAGACCCAGGATCATCGCCCACGAGAATTGTTCCAAGTCCTGGTTTTACTGACATCTGAGCAACGCGTTTCTTAAGTTCTGCCTTTATCGTTTCAGCAGTTAACTTTCCATCAAGTATTTGAGCGCTCACGAGTCAATACTATCTATGTTCTTGACTCTCTCAGGGCTCGCTTAAGCATGCGAGAAATGACGAGTTCCGGTAAAGAACATCGCGATGCCAGCCTTGGTCGCTGCTGCGATAACTTCTTCGTCGCGTACTGAGCCACCTGGTTGTACAACTGCGCTCACTCCTGCATCGATCAAAATCTGTAGTCCATCAGCAAATGGGAAAAATGCATCGCTAGCGGCAACACTCCCCACTGTTCTATCGCCAGCTCGGGAGACTGCAAGCCTTGCACTATCAACACGGTTGACCTGACCCATGCCGACTCCAACTGAAGCTCCATTATGCGCGAGCAATATCGCATTACTTTTCACAGCTCGAACAGAGCGCCATGCAAATTCGAGATCGCTTAATATTGAAGCTGGAACAGGATTGCCGCTTACTTGTTTCCAAGAAGATGAAATATCGCCAGTTGCATCAACTAGATCAGATTCCTGAATCAGAACTCCTCCTGAAATGGGTCTCATCTCCAACTTTGGAATTTGATATCCATCTACGGTCAAGATTCGTATTGATGGTTTCTTCATCAAAATATCAAGTGCGCCTTTTTCAAATGCTGGTGCTACTACTACTTCGGTAAAGATTTCAGATAACTGAAGAGCCATTGATTCTGTGACGGTTCTGTTTGCAGCTACCACGCCACCAAACGCTGATACGGGATCACATTCATGTGCCTTGGCATGTGCGGCTGCGACATTCTCGGCAACGGCTATTCCGCAGGGATTAGCGTGCTTAATAATTGCAACACAGGGTTGGCTGTGATCAAATGCGGCGCGTAGGGCAGCGTCTGCATCGGTGTAGTTATTGAATGACATTTCTTTGCCATGAAGTTGCTTTGCACCTGCAATTCCAGAGTGCTTCAAACCTGCATCTTTATACACCGAGGCTTGCTGATGCGGGTTCTCGCCATAGCGTAAACCAGCAATACGCTCCCACACTTTTGCCTGCCACTGATCAGATGTCCCAGTTTTTTCACCAAGCCAGTTAGCAATCGCAACATCGTATTCCCCAGTACGGCGAAATGTTTCCATCGCCAAGATTGTGCGCTCTTCTAAAGTAAACCCACCTTGTGCAAGTGCTTCGTGGAGTCGTGCATATTGAGATGGATCAGAAATCACAGCAACTGAGCCGTGATTCTTGGCTGCTCCTCGCAACATACTTGGACCACCGATATCAATCTGCTCGATACATTCAGCAAAGTCATCCGTAGTCGCAATGGTTTGAGCGAATGGATAGAGATTAATAATCACCAAGTCAAATGGTGCAATATCTTGTTGAGCAATTGCGGCTAAGTGTTCCGGATTATTTTGGTCAGCCAAAATTCCACCATGAATACGTGGATGAAGAGTTTTGACACGTCCACCCATCATCTCTGGAAAACCCGTGTACTCCTCAACTGGCACAACAGGGATTCCTGCTGCGGCTAAATTTTTAGCAGTGGAACCCGTGGAGAGAATTTCAACACCTGCATTGGACAACGCGCTACCAAGCTCGATTAGGCCGCTCTTGTCATAAACGCTAATCAAGGCTCTGTGGATTGGCTTACGTACGCTCATGACTTCCCTACTTTTCCAGTCCCGCAGTAGCGAACTGTTTCAGCGTCTCAACAATGAGGAATCGCTCCTGAATCTTAATGCGTTCGTGGAGTGAGTCTTGCGTATCACCGTGTTCTACGGCAATTCGAACCTGAGAGATCACTTTTCCCGTATCCACACCAGCATCCACCCAATGAATAGTCGTTCCGGTTTCATTTACACCGGCAGTTAAGGCATCTCGAACGGCGTGTGCTCCAGGGAAATTAGGAAGCAAAGCTGGATGAGTGTTAATTATTGAAAACTTCTCAACAATCTTCTTAGGAAGAATTCGCATAAACCCAACACTCACAACTAGATCGACTCGATCTGTATCAATAATTCTTTCTAACTCACTTCCCCATTCTTCTCGCGAAGAAAATCTAGAGTAATCAAGAAGCGTCGATTCAATGTCATTTTCATTTGCTCGATTCAATACCTGAGCCGGCCGATCAGAAATAATACGAACGATTTCTAGATCAAGGGAACCAGATTTAACGGCGCTGATTATTGCTTGTGCCAAAGTGCCTGAACCTGAAGCAAGTAAATCAATCCGCTTAGTCACGATGCCGCACCCTATTAATCACCTTGGGCCCATAGAAAAAGAGAATTGCTATAAATAGGGCGCTTATTGCAGCAATAGTTGTTGTGCGCTCTGGGAGTATGCCAGTACGTTTCATAGCTGGTGTTAGTAATTCACCTGAAGCAAAGTATGAAATTTCCCAAACAAAAAAGATAGACATAATAAAAGTTCGCAATAAATCCTTATTACGTGATCGCCAGTCGCTGTGAACTCGAATTATGACTTGGTAGACAGCAAGAAAAAGAAGTGGCCAGAATATAATTCCAATTCCTAAGAGTGGATGCTTTCCGGTCGGTAATCCACCCAATATTGGAATTGCAGGAATTTGGTGAAGATTAAATATGGAGGAAGTAACCATCGTATGGGCTCCAAGGCTAAACCCCGACCCGGTGAGATATCCCAATGCAGCAAGTGCCATATTTGGTAGGTAGAGAATCTGTAGGCACGTGAATAAAGCGCCACCAATGATTCCCGGTGCAATGACAATCGAGAGATCGTGAATGACTCTCCAGTGTGTGAGAAATGAGAATGTCAGAACAATGGCTGCGATTCCCCATGCGATTGCAAATAAGTAAATCACTATTCCGATTGCTGGGCGAGGGTTAAAAGTGAAGGTCGAAACTAAAGCTGTTATTCCGGCGCACAAACCACCGTAGTACCACATCGGTGAAATACTAGAAGTTGATGATAGCAAGGCAAGTGCTATTGCAATTAAGGTATAAAACAAAATATAAAATATTCTTGCTGCGCGAATTTTGGGTGCGTTTTCAACAACTCGAAAAAAGGTACGGCGCACTGCCCACATGGGGAAAATAATTGCGCCCAGCGGTAGTACCGAAAGAAAACCGCTACCGTGTGAGGATGTTGCCGCTAATTGGAATGGCGTGAGGTGTGCGCCAAGCCATAACCAAATCGCCCCGCGAATCGGATCCGTAGTATTCCCACTTGTACTCCCCGCAGTAGACCAGGCAAGTAAAGAAATGAAAATAGATGGAAATAAAGTAAGTGCCACACCCTTTGATGCCTGTATAAGAGATATCGAAAGGATGCGGCGTAACACGAGTAGTTAACCCTTAAGGATTTTGCGCATTAGTTCAGCGGTTTCACTTGGCGTTTTGCCAACGCTTACTCCTGCGGCTTCAAGTGCTTCTTTTTTAGCTTGGGCGGTACCCGAAGATCCAGAAACGATTGCACCGGCGTGACCCATTGTCTTGCCTTCTGGAGCTGTGAAGCCTGCAACATAACCAACAACTGGTTTTGTTACGTACTCCGCTATAAATGCTGCAGCACGTTCTTCCGCATCCCCACCGATTTCACCAATCATCACGATTGCATCAGTGTCTGGATCATCTTGAAAAGCTCGCAGGCAATCAATATGTGTTGTTCCAATTATTGGATCTCCACCGATACCAACTGCGGTTGAGAAACCAAAATCTCGAAGTTCATACATCATCTGATAAGTGAGGGTTCCGGATTTTGATACAAGGCCAATACGCCCAGGGCCCGTTATATCTGCAGGAATGATTCCAAGATTTGATTGTCCGGGACTGATGAGTCCTGGACAGTTTGGACCGATAATACGAGTCTTTCCTTTGCTCTGCGCATATGCAAAGAATCCGGCAGTATCGTGTACAGGGATTCCCTCGGTGATTACAACGACCAGTGGAATTTGCGCATCGATTGCATCTATTACGGCAGCCTTTGCAAATTTAGGTGGAACGAATACGACAGAAGCATTCGCTTGTGTAGCTGCCATCGCTTCGGCAACTGTGTTAAAGACCGGAAGAGTCTTTCCGCCGATTTCAACGCTTTGTCCACCTTTTCCTGGTGTTACTCCGCCAACAACATTTGTACCAGAAGCAAGCATGCGACCGGTGTGCTTTGTACCTTCAGAACCAGTCATTCCTTGAACAATAAGACGTGTCTCTTTATTAATGAAGATAGCCATTATTTTGCCGCCAATTCTGCAGCTTTAGCGGCTGCTCCATCCATCGTGTCAAGTTGCTGCACGAGTGGGTGTGCTGCTTCATTTAAAATTCGACGACCTTCAAGAACATTATTGCCATCCAGGCGAACCACGATTGGTTTGGTCGCCTTGTCACCCAAAATATTGAGCGCCTGAACTATTCCGTTTGCAACCGCGTCACATGCGGTAATTCCACCGAATACGTTTACAAATACGCTACGAACATCTTTGTCACCCAAGATAATCGAAAGGCCATTTGCCATAACCTCTGCTGATGCACCTCCTCCAATATCAAGGAAATTTGCAGGCTTAACGCCATATTTTTCTCCGGCATATGCAACGACATCCAGCGTACTCATCACCAGTCCAGCGCCGTTACCGATAATTCCAACTTCACCTTCAAGTTTTACGTAGTTGAGATTAAGTTCCTTGGCTTTAGCTTCCAGTGGGTTTGCTGATTCATGATCTATGAGAGCTTCGTGTCCGGGATGTCGAAAATCAGCACTGTCATCCAGCGTGACTTTTCCATCAAGGGCAACGATTCGGCCATCTTCAGTCTTTACTAATGGATTGATTTCCATCAAGGTTGCATCCTCTGCAACAAATGCTGCCCAAAGCTTCACAAGTACATCGGCAACTTGATCTTGCACTTCAGCAGGGAACTGACCAAGGCGAGCAATCTCTTTTGCCTTTTCTGGCGTTACACCTACGTTGGGATCAATCCCTACGCGAGCTAATTTTTCAGGTTGTGTCTTTGCTACTTCCTCAATTTCCATGCCTCCGGCAACAGATGCCATTACAAGGAAATTTCTATTTGCACGATCAAGCAAAATTGATGCGTAATACTCTTCAGCGATTGGCGCTGCTTGCGCAATCATCACTTTATGAACTGTGTGACCTTTGATATCCATTCCGAGAATAGCTGCGGCTTTTTCGCGAGCATCAGATGCATCTTGTGCAAGCTTGACTCCGCCAGCCTTTCCGCGGCCACCAATTTTTACCTGTGCTTTTACGACAACTCGTCCACCCATAACAGAAGCAGCTTTTTCGGCTTCATCAGCAGTTGTTGCAACTGCGCCAGCAAGAACTGGAATGTTATGTGCTTCGAAGAGATCCCGAGCTTGATACTCAAAGAGATCCACTAGATTCCCCGATCATCTAAAGACTAGAAAGTGATTGATACGGCCAAATCTTACTGGCATCCTTGTTGGGCTTTACTACAACTTCTCGACTGGTGCGTAGCGCAGCAACAGGCGCTTCTCACCCAATGAGCCAAAATTGATGGTGGCTTCAGCTCTATCTCCATCGCCACTTACTGATATCACCGAACCCAATCCAAATGTGTCATGTGCCACACGGTCTCCTGGTGCCAAAATAGCTGCAGCACTCGGGGCGATTCGCTTTCCCGTTGCTTTTGGTGGCGGCCCAAAACTCTTCTTAATCTTTGGCGTTCTAGATTCACTTAGCTGTTCATTCCATGAAATTACTTCACTTGGAATCTCATTTAAAAAGCGTGAGGGTTCATTACTCTTCCAATTTCCAAATGCCATACGAGACATCGCACGAGATAAATAAAGTCGCTCACGTGCGCGCGTCAAGCCAACATAAGCAAGACGCCGCTCTTCTTCTAACTCTGAAATATCTTCTTGTTCTTTTTCTAGTGCACGGAAATGAGGAAAAATCTGCTCTTCCATGCCGGTGAGAAATACCGTGGGGAATTCCAATCCCTTTGCTGTGTGAAGTGTCATTAATGTGACAACCCCGGCATCCTTATCATCGGTTGCATCTGGTATCTGGTCTGAATCTGCTACGAGAGAAACGCCCTCAAGAAAACCGGCAAGTGAAATTTCTTCATTCATGTCAGTATCCCCTCGGTCCGCTCGCTCGTTAAAGTCAGCTTCTTCATATTCTTTTACAACGCTGACAAGTTCGTAAAGATTCTCAAGCCGACTCTCATCTTGTGGATCGATACTTTTCTTCAACTCTGCTTCCATACCGCTTTGTTCAAGCACCGCTTTTGCAATATCGGACGGCTTTGTTTTAGCCTCCATCAAAGTGCGCAGGGCATACATCATTTGTAGAAATTCGCGTATAGCTTGAAGCGAACGGGCCGGAAGTTCGCTCTCCACTTGGTTCATCGCCTCCCATAGGGTGATTCCGTGCTTCGTTGCGAACTCATCAACAATCTCTATTGCGCGATCACCAATTCCGCGCTTTGGGGTATTTACTATCCGGCGTAGGGAAATTTCATCAGCTGGATTTACTAAGGATTTTAAATATCCCAACATATCTTTTACTTCAGCGCGCTCAAAGAAACGAAGGCCCCCGACGACTTTGTAAGGAATTCCAGATCTGGCTAAAGCAGCTTCGATTGATCGCGATTGTGCGTTGGTACGGTAAAAAATCGCAGTATCTCCAGGGTTGGAAATTCCTTCATCTTTCAAACGCCTTACTTCAGATGAAATAAAGTCAGCTTCATCATGATCGGTTTCGGCCACAAACCCCACGATATGGCTACCATCCCCGGCATCAGACCAAAGATTTTTATCTTTTCGTCCTTTGTTATTTGAAATAACTGAATTTGCCGCAGTGAGAATATTTTGAGTCGAGCGATAATTCTGTTCGAGCATAATTGTTTGGGCATGTGGATAATCTGCCTCGAACTGCAAAATATTGCGAATATTTGCTCCGCGAAATGCGTAGATAGATTGGTCGGCATCGCCCACAACACAGAGCTCGGCTAAAGGTAAGCCGTCGTTTTCTGTACCTACTAATTCACGAACGAGCATGTACTGTGCATGATTTGTATCTTGATACTCATCTACCAGGATATGTTTAAAACGAGAACGATAGCGAGCGCGGACCTCTGGATACTTCTGCAGGACCTCTACAGTTTTCATGATCAAATCATCAAAATCCATAGCATTCGAACTTTCTAAACGCCTTTGGTAAATCGGATAAATTTGAGCTGCCATCTTGTCCACAAAATCAAAGTCTGCGGGTACGAATTGGTTGGGGCCCTGCAATTCATTTTTAGCATTAGAAATTCGAGCTTGGATTGCCCTTGGTTTGATCTCCGTACCATCTAATCCAAGTTCCTTCATGATGCGCTTTATAAGACTTGAACTATCAGCAGAATCGTAAATAGCAAACGATGTGGTGAAACCAATTTTGGTTGCTTCATTTCGGAGTATGCGCACACAGGCCGAGTGAAAAGTCGAAACCCACATAGATTTAGCCCGATCGCCCACAAGTTCAGCCACGCGTTCCTTCATTTCAGAAGCAGCTTTATTCGTGAATGTGATTGCCAGTACCTCGTACGGGGCAACGGCGCGATTGCCAAGCAGATGCGCGATGCGGCGGGTCAGAACTCGCGTTTTACCTGATCCAGCCCCGGCGACAATCAAAAGAGCTCCACCCTCATGCAGAACAGCTTCTTTCTGCGCTGGGTTCAGACTTTCAAGATCAAGTGAAGACACGGGTGGAGTGTAGCCTTCGCTATATGCCCCCTACTGTGACTCCAATAGCTGACAGCGCGATTGAACGAATTCTTTTTGTTACCGCCCACCCCGATGACCTAGATTTTGGTGCTGCCGGGACAATTGCCCAATGGACAGATATGGGAATTGAGGTCTCTTACTGCGTTGCAACAAATGGAGACCAAGGTGGTGTCGACCCATCAGTATCGCGCGCACAAATGCCAAAGATTCGCCAGCAAGAGCAACGCGATGCAGGAAAAGTTGTCGGCGTATCGGATATACATTTTCTTAATTATGTTGATGGGCACCTTGAGCCAACAATTGAACTTCGCAAAGAGATCGTCCGCGTCATTCGCAAGGTACGCCCTCAACGAATGGTTATTCAAAATCCTGAACGCAATTGGGATCGTATTTTCTCAAGCCATCCAGATCATATGGCTGCGGGGGAAGCTGCTATGCAGGCTGTCTATCCCGATGCCGGAAATCCATTTGCATTTGAAGATTTACTGCAGAGTGAAGGGCTTGAGCCTTGGACTGTTCAAGAAGTTTGGGTTATGTCGCCCAATGTTGTAAATCATTTCGTCGATATTACAAAGACTATGGAACGCAAGCTTCAAGCAATAAAGTCGCATGTAAGCCAGACTGCACATTCAGCGGAGATCGATGATCGAATTCGCGAATGGGGAACCCGCAATGCAGAAGCACAAGGCTTGCCAGAAGGTTCCTACGCAGAAACTTTTAGAGTTGTCGTAACAGCTTAATTATCTAACAGTTACTTTTTCAATTCCCACTGTTTGCTTAGGTGTGCCATCGCTTCCGCCACCGAGTACTCCTTGTGCTGCGATTGCGCGTAGAATTTCTAGGCCTTTGGTGATCTTGCCCCAACGCGTGTAATTAGCACCGAGTGTCGTATCTGCATAAACCAGGAAGAACTGACTTCCATTTGTCCCATGTCCAGATTGACTCAATCCAGAGTTCGCCATCGCAACGGTTCCAGCAGGATAATCATTTTGTACTGGATCTGGAAGATTTTCATTGTCATAAGTGAACATTGGACCGCCAGTGCCTGTTGCAGTTGGGTCTCCACATTGAAGAACAAAGAGACCACTTGTTGTTAGGCGATGACATAAAGTTTGGTTGAAATATCCACCCTTTGCCAGCGTTGACATCACTAGAACTGTCAGTGGGGCGTGGGCGCCATCAGCTTCTACAACAATTTGCCCGCAATTTGTATCAAAAGTAAAAGTACGATCCCTAACCGGCATTTTCACGGCTGGTGGTTGAATCTGTGGCTCCTTGTGAGGAGTCGCTGTAGTTGTAGAACAAAGAGCTTTTGGTGATGCACCAGCGCCTGACTTTGACGCAACTTTTGGGTGCTTCGCATCTTTTGCAAAGGAAAAAGAAGTGAGCGTTGCAGAAAAAAGGAGCGCGAGAGCGACTATAGAGAGAACTTGCTTTCTCGAACTCAACATTTTATTCCCATTCAATAGTTCCGGGAGGCTTGCTTGTCACATCGAGAACAACTCGATTAACTTCGCGAACCTCGTTTGTGATACGAGTTGAAATCTTCTCCAGGACATCGTACGGAAGTCGACTCCAATCTGCCGTCATTGCATCTTCACTTGAAACTGGGCGAAGAACAATGGGATGACCATATGTTCTACCATCTCCTTGAACTCCAACGCTTCGAACATCTGCGAGAAGTACAACGGGACACTGCCAAATCTCTCGATCCAACTGAGCTGATTTTAATTCATAACGGACGATGGAATCGGCTTTTTTAAGAATTGTAAGTCTATTCTCAGTAACTTCACCGACAATACGAATTGCTAAGCCTGGTCCTGGGAACGGCTGGCGCCACACAATGTCCCCCGGTAGCCCAAGTTGCAAGCCGACTTCGCGAACTTCATCTTTAAAGAGCGTGCGAAGGGGCTCTATCAGTTTAAATTGAAGATCATCAGGAAGTCCGCCTACGTTATGGTGCGATTTAATATTCGCAGTACCCGTGCCGCCGCCAGATTCAACAACATCTGGATATAAAGTTCCTTGAACCAGGAAATCAATTGATTCATTTGCACTGAGTGTGCGCGCTGCCTCTTCAAATGAGCGAATAAATTCTGCGCCGATAATCTTTCTCTTTGCCTCAGGATCAGTAACCCCGGCTAATGCATTGAGAAATTTAGACCGTGCATCAACAACCATCAGCTCAACACCAGTCGCAGCTACAAAATCCTTTTCGACCTGCTCGGCTTCACCTTCCCGAAGTAAACCATGATCAACAAAAACACAAGTTAATTGAGAACCAATTGCTTGCTGCACAATGGCTGCTGCAACCGCAGAATCAACGCCACCAGAAAGACCACAAATAACTCGACTTTTGCCAACAGCTGCCCGAATCTTTTCCACTTCCTGAGCAACAATATTTTCACTCGTCCAAGTTGGTTTGCAGCCGACAATGTCAATTAACCAACGGCGCAAAATTTCTTGCCCGTTTTCAGAATGTAAAACTTCAGGGTGAAACTGAACTCCTGCAAGTTTTCCATCGCCATTTTCGTAGGCAACGATGGGAGTGTCCGCAGTCTTTGCGGTACTGGAAAACCCGCTTGGTACCTTGGTAACGCTATCTCCGTGGCTCATCCATACATTAAATTCAATGGGAAGATCTTTAAGTAATTTCGAATCTGACCTGTGCTGCATGGCCGTGCGTCCAAATTCAGATTTACCGGTTTGGGTAACTACTCCACCAAGTGCCGCTGCCATTACTTGGAAGCCATAACAGATTCCGAAGATTGGAATATTGTGGGCAAATATTTCAGAATCGAGAGTAGGAGCTCCAGCTTCATAAACACTAGAAGGTCCGCCCGAAAGAATGATTGCCTTTGGATTCTTAGCAAGCATGTCAGCAACCGACATAGAAGATGGAACTACTTCTGAATACACCTGTGCTTGACGAACGCGGCGAGCAATTAACTGCGCATACTGTGCCCCAAAATCAACGACAAGAACTAATTCGTTCTGTGAAGTTGCCTCAGGCACGGTTAATTACTACCTCTACTCGCTGGAACTCCTTCAAATCTGAATATCCAGAAGTTGCCATTGCTCGGCGCAAAGCGCCAAAAAGATTCATGGAGCCATCAGCGGTATGTGATGGCCCAGTAAGAATTTCTTGAAGTGATCCCACGGTTCCAACATGAACCCGATTACCGCGAGGAAGTTCTTCATGTCCTGCTTCTGTTCCCCAATGCCAGCCCATTCCGGGTGCTTCTGCTGCTTTTGCAAGAGGTGAACCCATCATGACTGCGTCCGCGCCACATGCAATCGCTTTTGCGATATCTCCGCTCTTACCTACTGAACCATCAGCGATGACATGAACATAGCGACCACCAGATTCATCCATATAATCCCGGCGAGCAGATGCCACATCTGCAACTGCAGATGCCATGGGAACTTCAATTCCAAGAACATTGCGAGTTGTGTGTGCTGACCCGCCGCCAAAACCAACAAGAACTCCAGCAGCTCCTGCTCGCATCAAATGCTGTGCGCTCGTACCGGTAGCGCAACCACCAACGATTACAGGAACATCTAGATCATAAATAAACTTCTTCAAATTAAGTGGGGCGGTCTCACTTGCTACATGCTCAGCGCTCACTGTGGTTCCACGAATAATAAAGAGATCAACTCCAGCATCTACAACAACTTTATGAAATTGCGCAGTACGAGCTGGTGAAAGTGCCCCAGCAACTGTTACACCGGCAGCACGGATTTCAGCGATACGAGATTTAATAAGTTCAGGTTGAATTGGAGCGGCATATAAAGCTTGCATACGGCGAATTGCCTGCTCTTGCGGAAGTGAAGAAATTTCACCAAGTGCGATTCGAGGATTCTCATGTCGAGTCCACAATCCTTCAAGGTTGAGAACTCCAACACCACCCAACTTACCAATAGCAATTGCCGTTTCTGGAGAGACAACAGAGTCCATAGGAGCAGCGAGCATTGGGAGTTCAAACTTATACGCATCAATCTGCCACTGAATTGAAACTTCTTTTGGATCGCGAGTACGACGGCTAGGGACAATTGCAATATCGTCAAAAGAGTATGCCTGACGGGCTCTCTTGCCTGGTCCGATTTCGATTTCCATAATCGCCTTTTCTTAACTGGTTCCGTAACTAGTTTCGCAACTAGCTTCTGTTGTAATTCGGTGCTGCCTGAACATCAAGAACATCGTGGGGATGGCTCTCCTGCAGACCAGCTGCAGTGATTTGAATGAGGCGGCCATTCTTTTGAAGGTCAGCGATTGTTGGTGCGCCGGCGTAACCCATTCCAGAACGTAGCCCGCCAACAAGTTGATGGACAACTGTTGCGACTGGGCCTCGCGCAAGAACCTTTCCTTCAATTCCTTCTGGGACAAGTTTGTCTTCTGCAAGTACATCGTCTTGCATATAACGATCTTTAGAATATGACTTCTGCTCACCACGTGATTGCATGGCACCAAGTGAACCCATTCCGCGATAACCCTTGTATTTCAAACCATTAATTTCAATTACATCACCTGGAGACTCATCTGTTCCAGCAAGGAGTGAGCCAAGCATGACCGTGTCTGCTCCAGAGACAATCGCTTTGACAATGTCGCCAGAGTATTGGAGACCGCCATCAGCAATAAGTGGAATTCCAGCTTTTACGCAAGCTTTATGAGCTTCCATGATTGCAGTAACTTGTGGAACACCTACGCCAGCTACGACTCGAGTTGTACAGATTGATCCCGGTCCAACGCCAACCTTTACAGCATCGACACCTGCGTTGATTAGGGCTTGGGCGCCAGCACGTGTTGCAATGTTTCCACCAATAATGTTGATGGATGGAAATGCTTTACGAATTCTTGCCACAGAATCTAGAACTGCACGATGATGTCCATGCGCGGTATCGACCACAACAACATCAACGCCTGCTTCAATAAGGGCAGTTGCACGAGCAAAGCCATCATCGCCAACTCCGACAGCAGCTCCGGCTAATCCAGATTTCTTTGCTTCAATAACATTTTTAACTTGATCTTCGATTGAAAGGTTGCGATGAATAATTCCAATTCCACCGGCCTTGGCCATTGCGATTGCCATACGTGCTTCAGTAACAGTATCCATCGCTGATGAAATTACTGGGACATCGATATCAATATTTCGGGTAAGCCGAGTTCGGGTATTTACTTCAGATGGAACAACATCTGATTCATCGGGCAAGAGGAGAACGTCATCGTAAGTAAGTCCGAGCAGAACAACTTTTTCGTTCGCGCTTTCATGGGACCCGAGCATTTGGCAATACTAGTGGGAACTCATGAGTATGAAAAAAAGACCCCATTGCACTGGGCAACAGGGTCTTTTTATTGAGATTAGTGGGAGTGGCCACCAGGTCCGTGGCTGTGACCATGACCTGAATCAGCTTGGTCGTTCTTTACTTCCGGAGTCTCAAATACGAGAGCTTCGGTAGTAATAAACATTGCAGCAATAGATGCTGCGTTAGCCAGTGCAGAGCGAGTCACCTTTACAGGATCAATGACGCCTTGCTTTACAAGATCTCCGTATGTGTCATCAGCTGCGTTGAATCCTTCGTTTGGCTTCATTGCGCGAACCTTTGAAACTACTACATAACCTTCTTGGCCCGCATTTTCTGCAATCCAACGAAGAGGTTCATCACATGCCTTGCGAACAAGGCGAACGCCAACTGCGCGGTCTCCTTCAAAGCCGAGATCATTTTCAAGTGAAGTTGCAGCATGAACAAGCGCTGCTCCCCCGCCGACAACGATTCCTTCTTCAACAGCTGCGCGAGTTGCAGAGATGGCATCTTCAAGACGGTGCTTTTTCTCTTTCAATTCAACTTCAGTATGTGCGCCGACCTTGATGACACAAACTCCACCAGCAAGTTTTGCAACGCGCTCTTGAAGTTTTTCTTTGTCCCAATCAGAATCCGTGGTTGCAATTTCGTTACGAATCTCAGATACGCGAGCTGCAACAGCTGCCTTATCCCCTGATCCGTCAACGATGGTTGTGTTGTCCTTGGTAATAACTACCCGACGAGCACGACCTAGTAGTGAAATATCAACCTGGTCGAGCTTCAAGCCAACCTCAGGAGTGATGACCTGTCCACCTGTAAGAACTGCAATATCTTGCAGCATCGCCTTGCGACGATCTCCAAAACCTGGAGCCTTTACAGCTGCAGAAGCAAATGTTCCACGCATGCGGTTTACAACGAGAGTTGATAACGCTTCACCCTCGACATCCTCAGCAATAATCAAGAGTGGCTTGCTTTGAGCAGCGACCTTCTCGAGAACTGGGAGAACTTCATTGAGGTTAGAAATCTTTGTTCCAGAAATGAGGATGTAAGCATCTTCAAGAATGGTTTCCATGCGGTCTGAATCTGTAACGAAATATGGAGAAATGTAGCCCTTGTCGAACTGCATACCTTCAGTAAATTCGAGCTCTAAACCGGTCGTTGATGACTCCTCAACGGTGATAACGCCATCTTTACCGACCTTGTCCATTGCTTCTGCAATGAGATCTCCGATTGCCTTATCTTGAGCAGAGATTGTTGCAACATCTGCAATCTGAGATTTACCAGATACAGCTGTCGAATTCTTTTTTAACACTTCAGAAAGTGCCGCTACTGCTTGCTCTATACCGTATTTAAGTTCCATTGGTTGCGCGCCAGCTGCAAGGTTGCGAAGACCTTCGCGAACCATTGCCTGAGCTAAGACTGTTGCAGTTGTTGTTCCATCACCAGCTACATCATTAGTCTTTTCAGCAACCTGCTTAACGAGCTGTGCGCCCATGTTTTCAGCTGGATCAGAAAGTTCGATTTCCTTTGCGATAGTCACGCCATCGTTTGTGATGAGCGGAGCACCGTAGGACTTTGCGATAACAACGTTACGACCCTTAGGTCCAAGTGTTACCTTGACTGTGTCGGCAAGAATATTGACGCCACGTTCCATGCCGCGACGAGCAACCTCGTCGAAATGAAGACTTTTACCCATTGAGTGAATATCCCTTAAATTACTTTTCGATGATCGCGAGAATGTCGCGAGCAGATAGAACTAAATACTCTTCACCTGAAGCCTTAACTTCAGTTCCGCCGTACTTGCTATAAAGAACAACGTCGCCAACTTTGATATCCATTGGCACGCGAACGCCATCATCGAAGCGACCTGGGCCTACAGCAACAACTGTTCCCTCTTGTGGCTTCTCTTGAGCAGTGTCTGGAATTACAAGACCTGAAGCGGTCTTTTGCTCAGCTTCGTTTGTCTTAACGACAACACGGTCTTCAAGTGGCTTGATGGAAATTGCCATGATGATTCTCCTTCTATTCCTGATGTCAGCCTGTTATTAGCCTGTGATTAGCAGACTCACTACGAGAGTGCTAAAGCAGACTCTACTATGGGAAATTAGGGCCAGAAAACACGGCTCAACCCAGTGGAAGACTGGGCTTCTAAGCCTAAAGATGAGGCGCCAACCCCCTGTGAAAGGGCCAGAGAGGTCAATACGGCCACCATTGCCCCGTTATCGGTGCAAAGAGTCATGGGTGGGATTCGAAGTTGAATCTTGGCCACTTCACACCTTTGGGCAGCTACTTGTCGCAATCTTGAATTGGCAGCCACGCCGCCAGCAATGATCAGTTCTTCCATTCCAAAAGCTTTTGCAGCAGCAATGGCCTTTTCTAAGAGCACATCCACAACGGCTTCTTGAAAAGAAGCTGCCACATCGGCAACAACGGCATTTGGAACTTTCTGCAAGTAACGAGCGACAGCCGTCTTAAGTCCGGAGAAGGAAAAATCATAAATATGGCCAGAATCGTTTGTGAGGCCACGAGGGAAATCAATTGCGCTCGCGTTGCCTTCCTTGGCTACACGATCAATTGCTGGACCACCAGGGAATTCCAACTTCAAAATTCTTGCAATTTTATCGAATGCTTCTCCCGCCGCATCATCGATGGTCGAGCCGAGCACAGTTACATCTTGCGCAAAATTAGAAACTTTGAGAATCGAGCTGTGGCCTCCGCTTACAAGTAAGCCTATGGCTGGAGCGAGTTCGTGTTGGGTTTCAAGAGCATCCACGGCTAAGTGAGCTGAAAGATGATTTACTCCATAAAGTGGTTTATCAAGTGCAAGTGAAAGTCCTGACGCGCTACTCACGCCGACAAGCAAAGCACCAATTAAACCAGGACCAGCAGTCACACCAAATGCATCGATGTCGTTTATGGAAACATTTGCTTCTGCAAGTGCCCGAGTCAAAACCGAATGAATGGCTTCAAGATGGGCTCGGCTTGCTATCTCTGGTACTACGCCGCCAAAACGTGCATGTTCTTCAACGCTTGATGAAATTACATTAGCCAACAATTTTCTTCCGCGAACAATCCCGATGGCGGTCTCATCACACGAAGTTTCAATTCCTAAGACGAGTTGCTCTGTCACAACAAATCCTTGCGCATAACTCGAGCATCTAGTCCTGGACCGTAATAATCCTTACGAATATTGAGGGGATAAAAACCATTGGATGTATACAAAGGTTGCGCCGCATCATTGCCCACGCGAACTTCGAGCATCAAAGCTTCAACTTTTTTATTACGAGCCCAATCAATAAGGCGCTTAAGAAATTCGCGACCAATTCCATTTCTGCGAAGGGATGAATCCACCGTAATAGTCAAAATATCGGCAAGCTCCCCTGCAAGCATTGCACCGCAATATCCAACAACAACACCCGCTTTTTCAGCGACTAAGTAATAGCGATCTTTCGAGGCAAGTTCTTCTTTGAATTGATCGATACTCCATGGATCTTCAACCGCATAGATCGCTTTTTCTAATGAAGCTACTGTGATGAGGTCCATTGTGTTCATCGCTCGGAAAGTCACACCCTCGGGAGTCGGATACGCATCTGGGCGGCGAATATAAATGGGTTCGCGAACATCTCCAGTAATGCGGGGCATCATTGCCGCGGACAGAAACACATCACCCTCTTGATAAATTGGAACAGCAAATCTTTCTACAACTTTTCGAAGAGCAACTTGTGGCTCATTGACTCTTACGCCATTTTCGTATTGAGCCCAAAAGAGTTCCTTACGGCGGGCATCAATTGCGACAATAAATCCAGGCTCATTAATTTCGGCCGCCATGGAATCCAGTGAACAAACTCCTCGCCAAGGAATATTTCTTGCGAAAGCAAATGATTGGCCAAAAACTATTCCTACTCTCAGGCCCGTGAATGGGCCTGGTCCCATTCCAATCACTACTTCGTCAATAGAGTTTTCAGCTTGTAAGAGTTGAGCAACTAGACGAGGTAGAACTTCTCCATGTGCAACTGGATCATCATGATGGAGTGATGCTAATAAATTGCCGTCTTTGACGATTGCAACAGTTGTTCGAGACGTAGAAGTATCAATAGCTAGAACGCTGGTCATAAAGTGAAACCTTGCCAACGTGGACCGTGTGGAATCGCTGTAAGAAGCCGTTGATCATCACCTTCACCGAATTCAAGTTTCACTTCTAAAAATTCATCGGCAATGCGTTCCACAAACCCATCGCCCCATTCAATAACGGTAATCGAATCTGGTACTTGGCTTTCTAAATCTAAATCATCGAAGAGGGCCCATGGTTCTCCAACAAGTCGATACGCGTCAACATGGATCAGTGGAATAGCAGCGTGATAAGTTCGAGAGATTACAAAGGTTGGTGATGTAACTCCCGAAATTCCAAGTGCCTCACCGATTCCTTGAACCAGGCTGGTTTTCCCGGCACCAAGAGTTCCATTCAAAAGCAGAATATCGCCAGCTTTTAATCGCGCGCCTAATGAACGCCCTAAGGCGTGCATCTGATCAAGTGAATTAACTGGCGTGGACACAGGCCAAGGTTACCCGGTCAATGAAAAAGGTCCTCAGCTGCGCTAAAGCAAATAAGGCAAATAAGGCAACTGAGGACCAATCTCTGTGTTCTAGTTCAGATTACATACCATCCGTGTAGAACTTTGGAAGTACCGGCTCTAACTTTGCATCCACGTGAACCCACAATTGACCTCCAAATCGAACTTAATGAGTGTTGTTAGTTTACGTAAATTCGTGGAACTCGGGATGCAATTCGAGTAACGATCTCATAATTAATTGTGGATGCGGCATTTGCCCATTCATCAATCGAATAGCAATTTTCTTCAGGGGCGCCACCAAATACGGTTACAAAGTCACCCGAAATAGCGCGAGAATCTAACCCGAGATTAACTACAAATTGATCCATAGAAACTCGGCCAACAATCGGCGCCTTCTTGCCGTTGAAGCTCACCCCGGCATCGGAGCTCGTATTGCGAGGAATTCCATCTGAATAACCTAAAACGACAATCCCTAATTTTGTATCTTCACTCAGAATCGCAGTTCCCCCGTAACCAACTGCTGAACCTTTAGGTGCACTTTTTACTAGGCTCAATTTAGCTTTAAGAGTCATTGCCGGTTTGAGCGAATACTTAGATGCATCGCCTAGTGTTTTTACATCAGGAGATAATCCATACATAGCAATCCCAAGCCGAACCATTGAACGATGCGCAGAAGGCGTTGTTAATGTAGCCGCAGAATTTGATAAATGAATGATTTGCGGATTAACGCCAATTTCTTTCAACTCCTCAAGATATTTATTAAATTCTTGAATCTGATCTGATGTCGCGGGTTCATCTGGTTCATCGGCGCGAGCAAAGTGTGTCCAGAGACCAATTACATTTAACTTATCAATATTTTTAGCTAGTTCTTCGAGAAATAGATTCCATTCTTCTAGAAGACCACCTCGTCGCATTCCAGTGTCTACCTCAATATGAATTCGAGGTGTTCTTCCCGTGCTAGTTCCAGCAGCGAGAATTTCCTTAAGAAGTGCAATTGACGAAACAGAGACATCAATATCGTGCTTGATCGCACTTACAAAGTCATCCCCTGGCGGTGTTAGCCATGCAATCGTCTTCGCATTTATGCCAGCCTTTCGAAGTGCTACCGCTTCCTCGAGAAGAGCAACACCGAGCCAGGATGCACCGGAGGCGAGTGCCGTCTGTGCGACGGGAACTAACCCGTGTCCATAAGCATCGGCTTTTACAACGGCAAGTACATCGGCAGAAGTTGAGGCTTTGATTTTTACAACATTAGATGCGATTGCTCCTAAATCAATCTCGGCGTATGCGCGATATGTCATTACAGACGCTCCACGATCACCATGGCGGAGGCTATGCCGGCGTCGTGTGACAGAGTCAGATGAACTTTTGCTCCATCGATTCTTTCCGCAACATCCCCGGTGAAAATAAAAGCTGGGCGCCCACTTTCTTCATTTACGACTTCACAGTCGTGCCAAGCAAATACATACCGGGCATTGAGTGCCTTCGCCAGAGCCTCTTTGGCAGCAAACCGGGCAGCAAGCGATGAAACCGGAAGCACCGCTTCACGAGATGTAAATAGTTTTTCGCGAAGTGCTGGAGTTCTTTCCATCGATTCTTGAAAGCGCGAAATATCGACGACGTCGATTCCAATGCCTTCAATCATTTGCTAAGCCTATTCAAGAAGGTTGTTTTATAGAAGGAATAGCCCGGTCAATTGCAATGACAAATACAAGGAGTGAGCCACCTAAAAGGGCTCCTCCAAGCAGATCTGAGAACCAGTGTGTATCTCGCATTAGGGAGACGATGCACACCGAGAGGGTAATAACGCCAACGAGCCAATCTAAGCGCATTCCCACGAATGGTTCTTTGTGGGTGTAGCGGAATATTAAATACGCTAATAGGCCCCACGATAGGAGTGCATTTGCAGCATGCCCACTCGGATATGAAAGACCTGTTGTGTGTAATAAATCATTCGCCAACCGTGGCTTAACCTGATGGAACGCTAACTTCGATAAACCCACAACTCCGTTTAGGAGCAGTAATGACAAAACAGAAAGATTAAATGGGCGCCAAGATCGAAAACGCCAACCAATGAGAAGAGCAGCAAGAATCAAAACTGTCGCAGTAAAACCTCTCAAGCCAAGGTCATCAATGGCGAGAAGTAAATGACTAGCATTTCCTTTGAATGTGTGGTGCTTGAGGTTTTTCACCCAGCGATCAAATCGGTAGAGATAGCCTTTTGCTAAAACTTGTTGAGTAACAATTAGAAATCCTAGAAATAACCAAATAGAACCTCGGAAGGCTTTCCACATTTCTGCTTTTCGTTCAAGTGGTAAATGGGTTAAAAAAGGCATTATTCCACCGTGACAGATTTAGCTAGGTTTCGAGGTTGATCAACATCGTTACCCCGAGCAATAGCCATTTCGTAGGCAATAACTTGAAGTGGAACTACGGCCAAAACTGGTTGCAAGAATTCATGTGTATGTGGAATTCGAATATTGTGAGTAGCTGCAGGCAAATCTTCATCACCGATTGCGATAACAATTGCGCCGCGAGCCTTCACTTCTTGAACATTGCTTGCCATTTTTTCATTCAATAATGAATGTGCCGTAGGCATCACTGCAATGACAGGGGTTCCTATGTCAATGAGAGCAATTGGACCATGCTTGAGCTCGCCACCAGCAAAACCTTCGGCGTGCATGTATGCAAGCTCTTTTAATTTTAACGCGCCCTCAAGGGCTGTTGGAAATCCGACATGTCGTCCTAGGAACAACATCGATGCACAATCTTTGAATTGACGTGTTAATGCGCGTAATGGCTCAACTGTTTCAAGCACTTGCTCAATTTTTCCAGGTAAATCAGAAAGCTCTTTTGCAATTTCTTCATCCAACTCTGGCGCAAGCGTTCCGCGAATGCGACCCATGTGTAGCGCAATAAGGTACATCGCAACTAATTGGGTGAGAAAAGCTTTCGTTGACGCAACAGCAATCTCGGGGCCAGCATGTGTGTACAGGACCGCATCAGATTCACGTGGGATCGTGGAGCCATTTGTATTACACACTGAAAAGATTTGAGCCCCATGGGACTTGGCGTAGCGAAGAGCCATCAATGTATCCATTGTCTCTCCTGATTGAGAGATCGGAATTACCAAAGTATTCTTATCGATGCTTGGCTCGCGGTATCGATATTCGGATGCAAGCTCCACATCCACTGAAATATCTGCCCAGCGTTCGATTGCATATTTACCAACCATGCCAGCGTGATACGCGGTTCCACAGGCAATGATGACAACTTTAGTGATTGCTTTGACGTCAATCGCGGCTGTGATTTCTGCGGACAGCCCATGCGTGCGACCAATTAAAGTGTCTGCAACTGCCTTCGGTTGCTCATAAATTTCTTTGAGCATGAAGTGCTGAAAGCCACCACGTTCTGCAGCCGAGGCATCCCAAGAAATTTCATATTCTTTTGGAGGCAGCTCCACTCCATCAAGATTAGTAATCGTAATTGTCGTAGGTGTTATATCAACAACTTCATCCTGGCCAAGTTCAAGAGCGCGCTTTGTATTTGAAATAAAGGCAGCAACATCTGAAGCTAGGAAGTTCTCGCCGTCTCCAACACCAACAACAAGTGGTGAATTTCGTCGCGCACCGACAATTCGGTCCGGATCATCGGCGTGGATTGCAAGCAAAGTAAATGAACCGCGCAATTCCTTACAAACTTCACGCATGGCCGCGGCTAGGTCTCCCTTGTGCGCTTTGCGGGCATCGCTGAGTAAATGCACTACGGATTCAGTATCCGTCTCTGATTTAAAAGTATGACCGCGCTTTTCCAGCATTGCGCGAAGTTCAACATAGTTTTCAATAATTCCATTATGAATGAGTGCGAGCTTTCCTTCATTATCAACATGTGGATGAGCATTCGTGTCAGTTGGACCACCATGCGTTGCCCAACGAGTGTGGCCAATCCCGCTATGTGATTTAGGGACAGTTCCATCGAGAATGCCTTCAAGATTTCCAAGCTTGCCAGCCCGTTTTTCAATCCACAGTGGAGCACCTGGCGTTGTTGGCATTGCTATTCCGGCAGAGTCATACCCGCGATACTCAAGTCGACGAAGACCTTCAAGAACTGGAGAAAGCGCTTCGGACTTACCGGTGTAACCGACAATCCCGCACATGTATTACTCCAATTACTTATTAGAAAGTGGGCAGACTATTTCAGTTCTGATCGTACTAGAGATGCAATCTCAGTTGCGATTTTTTCAGCTTGGTCATTACTTTCGGCTTCAACCATCACTCGCACGAGAGCTTCGGTTCCCGATGGGCGAACCAAGATTCGTCCGCTAGTACCTAAAGCTTGTTCATATTTAGAAATTCCTTCGGCAATTTTCTTTGAATCTGCCAACTTTTCTTTCTTAACATCTTCCACATTTATCAATGATTGAGGAAAGCGTTTCATGATGCTAGCAAGTTCCTTGAGACTCTTGCCTGAAGAAACAACTACGGCCATGAGTTGAAGTGCGGTAAGAATTCCATCTCCGGTATTTGCAAAATTTCGCATAATTACATGGCCGGATTGTTCCCCGCCAAGTACATAATCTTCGGCAATCATCTTCTCTAAAACATAGCGATCTCCGACAGCCGTTGTGGGAACTTTTATTCCAAGAGATGCCATTGCTTTCATAAAACCAAGATTGCTCATCACCGTTCCAACGACAGTATCTTGAGCAAGACGACCCTCAGCCTTCCACGCAGAGGCAAGTATCGCCATGATGAAATCTCCATCAATCAGATTGCCCTCATGATCAACGGCCAAACAACGATCAGCATCACCGTCATGTGCAATTCCTAAATCGGCACCGACTTCCTTGACCTTCGCAATGAGGCTCTCCATATGGGTAGAACCACAATTCTCATTGATATTTAAACCAGAAGGCGTGGAATGAATAGCAGTGACATCAGCACCAGATCGTACATAAGTTTTCGGAGCAACTCTTGATGCTGCTCCGTTTGCACAGTCAACAACTATTTTAAGTCCGGTAAGAGATGTAGAAAGTGAAGAAAGTAAATGGAAGATGTATCTCTCTTGCGCACTTTCATCAACAACAACGCGACCCACATTTGCGCCGATAGGCCGCTCCCATGGTTCCTTGAGTCGTGCTTCGATGGCTGCTTCAAGAGCGTCATCAAGCTTTCCTCCGCCTTTAGCAAAGAATTTAATTCCGTTATCCGGCATCGCATTATGAGAAGCGCTAAGCATCACTCCAAGATCGGCGCCACTCTCGGCAACGAGGTGGGCGATTGCTGGTGTTGGAAGAACTCCTACGCGAAATACATCCACGCCGGCACTAGCCAGACCTGCAACTACAGCTGCTTCAAGAAATTCACCAGATGCGCGGGAGTCTTGACCGACAATTGCTTTAGGTCGCTCATTTACATGACCAGCGAATACGCCTTTTTCACTTAATACGTGAGCAGCAGCAACTGCTAGATCGAGTGCTAATTCAGCTGTGAGATCGCGATTGGCTAACCCTCTTACACCGTCGGTGCCAAAGAGGGCCATTTAAATTCGCCTATAAATAACTTCGGAAGAAGCGAATTAACGCTTGCTGTATTGAGAACGCGTACGAGCCTTCTACAGGCCGTACTTCTTACGTTCGATAACACGTGGATCACGTGTAAGGAATCCAGCCTTCTTAAGTGAAGGACGATTCGCATCGCGATCAATCTCGTTGAGTGCGCGAGCAACTCCAAGACGAAGTGCACCAGCTTGACCGGAAGTTCCACCGCCGTTGATGCGTGCAACAACGTCATAACCATTTTCAGCACCAACTGTGCGGAAAGGCTCTGAAACGAGTTGTTGGTGAACCTTATTTGGGAAGTAATTTTCAAGAGTCTTTCCGTTTACAGTCCACTTACCTGTTCCTGGAATAAGACGAACACGAGCAACAGCTTCCTTACGACGACCTGTGCCGCCACCTGGAGCCTTGATTGCTGAACGGTTTGTCGCAGCAGCTGGTGTGCTTGTTGAATAAGAAGTAGGAACTTCTTCGTCGATCTCAACTGTTGTATCGAAGTCTGACATTTTCTATTTAGCTCCTATTACTTCTTTGTTAATTGGGAAATTTGAGTGAGTTCATACACTGAAGGATTCTGCGCAGCATGTGGATGTGTTGAGCCTGCGTAGACCTTGAGCTTTGTAGCAATTGAGCTACCGAGTTTGTTCTTAGGGATCATTCCAAGAATTGCCTTCTCAACAACACGTGTTGGATCTTGGTTAATCAAATCTGCGTACACAACAGAAGTCATACCACCTGGGAAACCAGAGTGATGGTGAGCAAACTTTTGGCTCGCCTTTTGTCCTGTAAGTGCAACCTTCTCTGCATTGATGATGATGACAAAGTCACCCATATCCATGTGAGGTGCGAATGTTGTCTTGTGCTTTCCGCGAAGAAGAACAGCAGCGTGTGAAGCAAGACGTCCGAGGACAATTCCTTCAGCATCGATGACATGCCACTTGCGGGCTGTGGCTTGGTCACCTGCGGTAGGTGTATATGTGCGCACGAGGTCTCTCTTTCCTTTTTAAATCTGCTTATGTTTAGCCTCTTTGGAGGCAGAGGAGTAGGTTACTAAGACACGCCGGTTGGGGTCAAAACGAGATTGAGGGGCCTATAAATCCCAAAAATCACTTCTTTTTGAGCGTATATCCAGTCGGGCATTTAGGGTTTGTTGCCTTCACGGTCTTCGTTAATTTGCCCTTCACGCAAGTAATCGTCTTTTTAATGACTCCAGCGCCCATGGTCAGGCCGAGTGAAGTGGGAGTTGGCGCTGGGGTTGGTTTCAAAGTAGCTCTGGGGACAATCGGAACAAGAGGAACAACGATTCGAGATCGCTCTGGTCGTGGTGTGCGATAGCCATCATCACTTCCTTCCCCGCCTTCATTCTCTCCACCTTCATTCTCTCCACCACTTAAAGGTGCGCGTGTCACAACTGGAGCCGGTGCAATAGTTTTTGTTGGAGCTGGCGTAATACTTGCTACAGGAGCAGGAGTCGCTACCTGCGCACCAATTGCATTACCAGCTTTTGAAATAGCAGAAGCAAGTGACTGCTTCCATGCTCTTGAAATTGCAGATGCTCCAGAGACGCCTTGAATATTTGCACTCTGCGCTGTAAGTGCTTCTTGTGTAAGGGTTGGAACTGCGTAATTTGAATACTGGGAATTGCGGCCACCTGGAGTCACTGGTGTTGTAATCGCAGTGATCTTGCCGTTGTCAACGGTGATCTGTACTTGGAGTTGTCCGCCGTAATCATTGTTGGCTGCGTTTCCTAAAAATGTTTGCGCAGCTGCGAATGTTGGATCACAAAGTGAGAGTGCGCCAATTGCGGATACGCCGAAAATTGCTTTTGCACTTCGGCTTCGAACGAGCATTACCTACTCCAGTTCTTCATCAGAACTTTGGCGTAAAGCCCAAGCCTGCACTGCAATTGCGGGAAGTTGAGAATCATCGGGATAATCAACGTGCGCCAATGTTAAACCACGGCTAGGGAAGACGTATGAGTCAGAGACCCGTGACTTCTCTGTGAGTACTCTGCGAATCCACTCAAGGTCATACCGGCCTTCGCCTACGCAAACGGCAGCGCCAACCAAATTGCGCACCATGTTGTAACCAAAGCCATCTGCGCATACATGAGCAACAAGCAGTCCTGTCTCATCCCGCTTCCAAGAGAATTCCTTGAGTGTGCGAATAGTTGTTGCATTTTCGCGCCACTTACAAAATGCAGCAAAATCATGGGTTCCGACAAGTATCGATGCGGCGCTATTTAATAGTGCTAAATCAAGTGGGCGATACCAATCTGCTACGAAGTGTCTTTCTAGCGGTGAGATTGGACGGTCTGCATCAGCAAGACGATATTCATAATGGCGGGCAGTTGCTGAATATCGCGCATGGAATCCCGCGGGGGCTTCTCGTACAGATTGGATACGAATATCTTCTTCAAGAATACGATTGAGTTTAAATGCAAAATTATCAATATCTAACTCTTGATCTGGAATATCAACATGCATCACAGCGCCAGTTGCATGTACCCCAGCATCTGTCCGTCCGGCTGTTACGCAATCAACTTTTGCCCGCACAATCTTGCCAATGAGTTCTTCAAGAACGCCTTGTACGGTGCGGTAATCCGGTTGCTTCGCCCAGCCTTGGAAATTGGTACCGTCGTATGAAAAATTGAACTGTAAACGACGAAACCCGCCCTCAGGATTGAGAACGGGAATCGTCATTTTAAATCTGAAGCGCTGGGTTTATTCAGCAGCCTTTTCAGCAGACTTCTTAGCTACTTTTTCAGCAGCTTTAACAGTTGCCTTCTTTTCAGGTGTGCCTTCTGTGAGAACTTCGATAACAGCCATTGGCGCGTTATCTCCAGTACGTGGGCCGACCTTTGTAATACGTGTGTATCCACCGTTGCGCTCAGCAAAGCGTGGAGCAATCACTGTGAAGAGTGTATGTACAACGCTCTTATTTGCGATTGTTGCAAGAACGCGACGACGTGCAGCAAGATCTCCAGCCTTAGCGTGAGTGATCAAGCGCTCTGCAACAGGACGTAGGCGCTTAGCCTTTGCCTCTGTTGTAGTGATCTTTCCGTGTTCGAATAGTTGCTCTGCAAGAGTGCCTAGCAACAACTTCTCGTGAGCAGGACCTGCTCCAAGACGTGGTCCTTTACTTGGCTTTGGCATTTACCTATCTCCTCTTATATTTCCAGAGCTATTCGGCATCGACGAGATCATCGTCAACGTCAGTTCCGTAGTTGGCATGTTTTGTTGGATCGAATCCGATTGGTGAATCCTTGAGCTGTAGGCCCATGGAGTGAAGTTTTGCCTTCACTTCATCAATCGACTTTGAACCAAAGTTGCGGATGTCGAGAAGGTCAGCTTCTGATCGGCCTACGAGCTCGCCGACAGTGTGGATTCCTTCGCGCTTTAAGCAATTGTAAGAACGTACTGTCAGATCAAAATCTTCGATTGGAAGAGCAAGGTCAGCAGCAAGAGCAGCATCTTGAATGGAAGGTCCCATTTCGATGCCCTCAGCGTTAACGTTCAATTCACGGGCAAGACCGAAGAGCTCTACGAGAGTCTTACCAGCAGATGCCATTGCATCTGAAGGCTTGATTGAGCGCTTTGTCTCAACATCTACGATCAAACGATCAAAGTCTGTGCGCTGTTCAACACGTGTTGCTTCTACTTTGTAGGAAACACGAAGAACTGGTGAATAGATTGAGTCAACAGGAATGCGACCAATTTCTCCGCCAGCAACTTTGTTTTGAACTGCTGTGACATATCCACGGCCGCGCTCAACTGTGAGCTCAACTTCGAAGTTGGCCTTTGAGTTAAGTGTTGCAATGTGAAGTTCTGGGTTGTGAACCTGTACACCTGCTGGAGCTGCGATATCCGCACCAGTTACTACTCCTTCACCATTCTTGCGAATGTAAAGAAGTGATGGCTCATCATTATCTGATGAGAGAACGAGGTTCTTAATATTGAGAACAATCTCGGTGATATCTTCTTTAACACCTTCCAAGGTTGCAAACTCATGAAGTGCACCGTTGACACGAATACCGGTAACAGCTGCACCGGGAATAGATGACAAGAGGGTACGGCGTAATGAATTGCCGAGGGTGTATCCGAAGCCAGGCTCCAGCGGTTCAATGATGAACCGTGAGCGGAATTCGTTTTCAGTATCTGCAGCCTCAGTGAGGATTGGGCGTTGTGCAATGAGCACTTAGTTCCTCCGTACGTCGGGGAGATCCGCTATTTGATCTCCTGTTTTTACTTCTTTTTAAATTGTTTAACTAATTAAAGTTATGTAGTGCTGGTTATAACTAGTTATTACTTAGAATAAAGTTCAACGATCATCTGCTCTTGAACAAGTGTGTCAATCACAGGACGTGTTGGCATTGCGTGAATCAAGATTCTCATCCTTGATCCAACAACTTCCATCCACGCTGGGACTGCCTTGTCGCCAAGTTCAGCACTCGCAACGATGAATGGTGTTGTATCGAGTGATCCAGGAACAACATCAACGATGTCCATTGGAGAAACGCGATACGAAGGAATGTTTACCTTCTTGCCATTCACTGTGAAGTGACTGTGCTTAACAAGCTGACGTGCCATGTCGCGACTCTTTGCAAAGCCGGCACGGAATACGACGTTATCCAAACGAGTCTCTAGAAGTACAAGCAGGTTTTCACCTGTCTTGCCTTGAAGACGGTTTGCTTCTTCGTAGTAACCACGGAATTGCTTCTCAAGAACGCCGTAAATACGTGCGCACTTTTGCTTTTCGCGTAGCTGCAATAGGTATTCAGATTCCTTAGCGCGACCACGGCCATGCTGCCCTGGTGGATAAGGACGAGATTCGATAGGACACTTCGGTCCATCGCACTTGGAGCCCTTAAGAAAGAGCTTCACTTTTTCGCGACGGCAACGCTTGCAGTCTGCTCCGGTATAACGAGCCATTTATTCTCTTCCTTCCTTAAACTCGACGAGGCTTGGGTGGGCGGCAACCATTGTGTGGAGCAGGTGTCACATCAGAGATGGAACCAACTTCCAAACCAGCTGCTTGCAATGAACGGATTGCTGTTTCGCGACCAGAGCCTGGGCCCTTCACAAATACATCAACCTTCTTAAGGCCGTGTTCTTGTGCGCGACGTGCAGCAGCTTCAGCAGCCATTTGCGCTGCGTAAGGTGTTGATTTACGTGAACCCTTGAAACCAACCTGACCAGCAGATGACCAAGAGATAACAGCTCCGGAAGGATCTGTTATAGAAACGATTGTGTTGTTGAAGGTTGACTTGATGTGAGCTTGTCCAAAGGCAACATTCTTTTTCTCCTTCTTACGGAGCTTTACTTTGCCTTTAGCAGCAGCTTTAGGAGCGGCCATTACTTAGTCTCCTTCTTCTTACCAGCAATTGCCTTACGAGGGCCCTTGCGTGTACGTGCGTTCGTGTGTGTGCGCTGACCACGTACAGGAAGTCCCTTACGGTGACGAATACCTTGGTAGCTCTGGATTTCAACCTTGCGACGAATATCGCCTTGGATTTCGCGGCGAAGGTCACCTTCGATTTTATAATTTGCTTCGATGTATTCACGAAGCTTTGCCAATTCTGGCTCTTGAAGATCTTTAACACGGGTATCTGGATTTACACCGGTCGCTGCAAGAGTTGCATGCGCACGAGTAAGACCCATCCCGAAAATGTAAGTGAGCGCAATCTCCACACGCTTTTCACGTGGTAGATCGACGCCAACAAGACGTGCCATATCTATTACCTTTTCTATATCCGGAAGGTCCTCCGCAGTGCTCCCAATGTTTCACTATTACTAGTGAAAATTAGTCTCGGCCTACCGGTCCGAGAGTCTGAAGTTTTACAACTTCAGTTGCACCACGCGTTTTTAAAAAACAGAATTAAAAATTAACCCTGTCTTTGCTTGTGACGAAGGTTGTCGCAAATGACCATGACGCGACCATTACGACGAATGACTTTGCACTTGTCGCAAATCTTCTTCACGCTTGGTTTTACCTTCACGATATTTCCCTCAGTCTTTCTTACTTGTAGCTTATTTATATCTATAAATAATGCGGCCTCTTGTGAGGTCATATGGACTCAGTTCTACAATCACACGATCTTCAGGCAAGATGCGAATGTAGTTCTGTCGCATCTTTCCGGAGATGTGTGCAAGCACAACGTGTCCATTTGTTAACGTCACTCGGAACATAGCGTTCGGAAGTGCTTCAGCTACAGAGCCTTCAATTTCGATGGCGCCGTCTTTTTTAGCCAAGCAGTTACCTTCTTTTCTGAACTATTTTGATCCACGTGAGTTAATCCGGCCCTTTTAGAGGCAAGACGAGAATTCTATGGGCAAACTCGCCATAGGAGAAATCGGCTATTTGGGCCTCCCGCCCAGGGCCTGGCGGTATAACGCCCCGCATAAATCAGGCGGGATTAAGTCAGGTCGGTGGAGATTTTAATGCCAAGAGCCCCTAGGCGTTCTGCTCCCCCATCGGGAGCGGTGAGAACAAATGGCTTGCCATCTGGGCAAAGAGCGAACGAGTGTTCAAAATGTGCGCCGTTGGATTTATCTGCTGAGATTACAGTCCAATCATCGGATAGAACTTGAGTGCGTGCAGTTCCACGAGTAATCATTGGTTCTATTGCAAGGGCTAATCCAGCTTTTAATTCAGGGCCCATTCCAGATTTTCCATAATTCAACACATGGGGTTCTTGGTGCATTTCTGTGCCTATTCCATGGCCGCCATATTCGCGCAAGATTCCATATTTGCCCTGAGAATTAATGTATTCCTCTATCGCTGCAGAAATATCAGTCAGGTGCCCACCAATTTTCCCTTGCGCAATTCCGCGCCACATCGATTCCTCGCAGACGTCCATCAATTTCTGATCTTCTGAATCGATTTTCCCAACTCCCACCGAAAATGCTGAGTCCCCGTGCCAACCATCAACAATGGCGCCAAAGTCAATAGAGATGACATCTCCTTCAACAAATTTGCGAGTATTTGGAATTCCATGAACCACTTCATGATTAACCGAAGCGCAGATCACATTAGGGTAGCCGTGATAGTCCAAAAACGAAGGCGTTGCATTGTGTTCCTTAAGGACCTTAACGGCGATGGCATCTAGATCCAGCGTTGTAACTCCAGGGGCAATGGCCGAACGCATTTCATCAAGTGCTTGGGCCACAACTAGACCAGCCACACGCATCTTCTTGAGTTGCTCGAGGGTCTTTATTTGAATCGCCATGAATTTATTCTAAGTTCGTTATGAAACTTTTGTGCTCAGCGCGGAGATTGCGCGACTAGTAATTTCTGAAACATCGCCCTCGGCAGCAATTGTTACGAGTAAGCCTTCGCTGCGATAAAACGCGATAATTGGCGCAGTTTGTTCTGCATAGACGGTGAGGCGATTCTGGATTACTGCTTCGCTGTCATCCGGGCGTTGGGAGAGCTCTCCGCCGCACTTATCGCACTTGCCGTCAACGGCAGGCTTTTCAAAGAGAAGGTGGTAACTGGCTTGGCAATCTTTACATGTACGACGACCAGAAAGCCGAGCAACAATCAGGGCATCTTCGATAGCTAGCTCCAAAACTGCATTCAGTGGAGTCTGCTTTTCGGTAAGAATGCCGCGAAGGACTTCGGCTTGAAAAATATTACGAGGATATCCATCTAGGAGAAATCCATTTGCTACGTCAGCTTCATTGAGGCGATCTTTTACCATGTCATTTGTTACTGAGTCTGGGACAAGTTCACCTTTATCGGTGTATGACATTGCAAGTTTTCCTAGCTCAGTGCCGCCCTTAATATTTGCACGGAAGATATCTCCCGTAGAAATATGTGGGATAGCGTAATGAGCAGCAAGATGAACTGCTTGAGTTCCTTTACCAGCTCCTGGTGGTCCTACCAGGATGAGACGCATTAGCGGAGGAATCCCTCGTATGAACGTTGTTGTAGCTGACTTTCAATTTGCTTGGAAGTATCCAAGCCAACTCCAACAACAATCAAAATTGCGGTTCCACCGAATGGGAAGTTCTGGGATGCGTTCACCATGATCAAAGCGATAATTGGAATAATCGCAACGAAAGCTAGATATGCAGAACCAGGCGCTGTAATGCGTGAAAGCACATATTGCAGATATTCACTTGTTGGTCGTCCCGAACGGATACCAGGAATGAATCCACCATAAGTCTTCATATTTTCAGCTACTTCATCTGGGTTAAAAGTAATTGCAACATAGAAATATGTGAAGAAGATAATCAGCGCTGCATAAGCAATGACGTAAATAGGGTGATCGCCCTTTACTAGGTTACGTTGAACCCACACGGCCCAGCCAGCTTTACTTCCCGAGAAGTTAACAATCAACGATGGAATATAGAGAAGTGAAGATGCGAAAATAATTGGAATAACGCCAGCTTGGTTCACCTTGATAGGAATGTATGTGCTGGTTCCGCCGTAAGACTGACGTCCTACTTGGCGCTTCGCATATTGAACGGGGATACGGCGTTGTGCTTGCTCAACGAATACAACCGCTGCAACAACTGCTACACCCATCAACATAACGATAGCGAAAGCAAAGATTCCCTTTTGAAGCTTGATTGACCAAAGCTGTGTTGGGAAACGAGCTGCGATAGATGTGAAAATCAAGATTGACATACCGTTACCAATACCGCGATCTGTAATCAATTCACCAAGCCACATGATTACTGAAGTTCCGGCCGTCATAACGCAAACCATTGTCGCGATACGAGTCCATGATGTGTCAGGAATAATTGCAAGAGAACATCCGCTAAACAAACGACCAGGTGTGCGAGCAACGGCGATTAAACCTGTTGATTGCAAGATTCCAAGACCAATTGTGAGGTAACGGGTGTACTGGGTGAGTTTTGCTTGACCAGATTGTCCTTCATTCTTCAACGCTTCGAATCGTGGAATAACAACGGTCAAAAGTTGAATAATGATGGAGCTGGTGATGTAAGGCATGATGCCGAGAGCAAATACAGAAAGCTGTAGGAGCGCTCCGCCTGAGAACAAGTTAACGAGACCAAAGAGGCCACCGTTATTTGCTTGCTTCAAACATGACTGGATATTCGTATATGAAACACCAGGTGTTGGAATAATTGAACCAAAACGGAAGAGACCCATGATCGCAAGTGTGAAGAAAATCTTCTTACGTAGATCTGGTGTCCTAAAGGCCTTACCAAATGCTGAGAGCATTGTTATGTTCCCTTTCTACAGATGTAGCCGTTTTGATGCAAATTATTTTACTAAATTATTATTTCTTGACTGCAGTGATTGTTCCGCCAGCAGCAGCAACCTTTTCAGATGCTGATGCAGAAAATGCATGTACAGAGAGATTTACCTTAACGGAAATATCCCCGTTTCCAAGCACCTTCACTGGGTAACCATCGCGTACTGCACCCTTTGCAATGAGATCTTCAACAGTAACCTCGCCACCCTTTGGGTAAAGAGCATTAATTGTTGAGAGATTCACTGGCTGGTATTCAACGCGCTCTGGGTTTTTGAAACCACGAAGCTTTGGAAGACGCATAACCAATGGGAGCTGTCCGCCTTCGAAACCGGCACGAACAACGTTACGAGCACGTGTTCCCTTGCCGCCACGACCAGCAGTCTTACCCTTTGATGCTTCTCCGCGACCCTTACGAGTTCTTGTCTTCTTAGCTCCAGGAGCTGGACGAAGGTGATGTACCTTGAGAACCATTTTTATTCGACCTCCTCAACCTTAACGAGATGGCGAACTGCGACGACCATTCCACGAATTTCTGGACGATCTTCCTTCACCACAACGTCACCGATGCGCTTTAGACCTAATGAACGCAAAGTTTCGCGGTGTTCTGGACGACCGCCAACCTTTGACTTAAGTTGTGTAACTTTTAAACGAGGCATTATGCACCTACCGATGCGATGGCACGTACAAGAGCTGCAGGTGCTACATCTTCTAGAGATTTTCCGCGACGTGCAGCAATTGATGCAGGATCTTCAAGATCCTTCAAAGCTTGTGCAGTTGCATGAACCATATTGATTGGGTTTGCTGAACCAAGTGACTTGGTCAAGACATCTGTAATACCTGCGCACTCAAGAACGGCACGAACTGGGCCGCCTGCAATGACTCCGGTACCTGGACTAGCTGGGCGAAGTAGAACAATGCCCGCAGCCTTTTCACCTGTTACTGGGTGAGGAATAGTTCCGTTGACTACTGGGACCTTGAAGAATTGCTTCTTCGCATCTTCAACAGCTTTAGCAATAGCTTGAGGAACTTCCTTAGCCTTGCCATAACCGATGCCGATTGTTCCCTTTTGGTCACCGACGACTACAAGTGCTGTGAAGGAGAAACGACGTCCACCCTTTACAACCTTTGCAACGCGGTTGATGAAGACAACGCGCTCTGTGTATGGACTCTTCTCTTTCTCAGGTCCACCATCGCGACGATCGCGACGATCGCGACGATCGTTGCTCTTACCGCCACCCTGGTTGCCCGGGCCGGCGTTATCGCCTGTGCGTGGAGTTGTTGCTGGAGCTGCCATTAGAAGTCCAATCCATTCTCGCGAGCACTGTCAGCTAAAGCTGCAATGCGACCGTGATATTTGCTTCCACCGCGGTCAAAGACCACTGCAGAAATTCCTTTTTCCTTCGCACGCTTTGCTACAAGTGCGCCAATTTCTTTTGCCTTGGCTGTCTTGTCGCCCTTTGCAGCGCGAAGATCGGCTTCCATTGTTGAAGCTGATGCAATTGTTTGACCAATTGAATCATCAACAATCTGAGCAACAAGGTGACGTGAAGAACGTGAAACAACAAGACGAGGACGTAGAGCTGAGCCCACTACCTTCTTGCGAACACGGAAATGGCGACGGCGACGTGCGTTTTGCGCATTGCCTTTAACAACCTTAATACCGATAGCCATTATTTCTTACCTGTCTTTCCTTGCTTGCGACGGATACGTGCACCGTCGAGGTGGAGACCCTTGCCCTTATAAGGATCAGCCTTGCGAAGCTTTTGAATCTTCGCTGTTGTTTCACCAACGAGTTGCTTGTCGATACCGACTACCTGCAATCTCGTAGCTGACTCAACTTTAAAGGTGATTCCTTCTGGAGCTGGGAAAGCAATTGAGTGTGAGTAACCAAGAGCGAACTCAAGGTCCTTACCCTTTTCAGTTACCTTGTAACCAACACCAACGATGTTGATTGTCTTTGCGTAACCATTTGTTACGCCCTCGAGCATGTTTGAAACCATGGTACGTGACATACCGTGGAGTGAACGTGCTGTACGAGAATCATCAGGACGTGCAACAACAAGTGTTGTCTCTTCCTTTGAAATCGTGATTGGCTGCGCAACTGTGAATGAAAGTGTTCCCTTAGGACCCTTCACTGAAACATCTTGCCCAGCGATTGATACTTCGACTCCCGCAGGAATCGAAATTGGCTTACGACCGATACGTGACATGAGCGATCACCATACGTAGGCGAGAACTTCTCCGCCTACACCCTGCTTGTTGGCCTGCTTATCAGTAAGCAATCCAGATGAAGTAGAAATGATTGCAACGCCGAGTCCGCCGAGCACCTTTGGTAGGGCTGTTGACTTTGCGTAAACGCGAAGTCCTGGCTTACTTACACGGCGAAGACCTGCAATTGAGCGTTGACGATCGACGCTGAACTTTAGATCGATGGTGAGTGTCTTTCCAAAACCAGCAGCGTTAGCATCGACTTTAAAACCACCGATGTAACCCTCCTGCTTTAAGATTTCGGCAATACGAACCTTGACCGATGAAGACGGCATTGAAACCGTGTCATGGAAGGCAGAGTTCGCATTGCGCAGACGTGCGAGCATGTCTGCGATTGGATCTGTCATTGTCATTCTTGGCCTTTGGCCTTTCTCGAAATGGTTTCCATTACTGGACCTATTACGTAGTTAGTTTTGGATGAAAAGTGATTTACCAAGATGCCTTGGTGATGCCTGGAAGTTCGCCTTTGTGTGCCATCTCGCGGAAACAGATACGGCAGATGCCGAACTTCTGATACACCGCATGTGGACGACCACAACGCTGGCAACGTGTGTAACCACGTACCTTGAACTTAGGCTTGCGAGAAGCTTTGACCTTGAGTGATGTCTTTGCCATTTTTTATGCCTCCTTGAAAGGGAAACCGAGAGCCTTTAGTAGCTCGAGTCCCTCTTCGTTGGTCTTAGCTGTTGTGACAAAAGTGATATCCATACCGCGAGTACGGTCAAGCTTGTCTTGTTCGATTTCAGGGAATACAACCTGCTCGGTCAAACCGAAGGTGTAGTTACCGTTTCCATCAAACTGCTTTGGAGAAAGTCCGCGGAAGTCACGAATACGAGGCAATGCGATTGAGATCAGACGATCTGTGAACTCCCACATACGGTCATTGCGAAGTGTTACGTGTGCACCAATTGGTTGGCCCTCACGAAGCTTGAACTGAGCAATGGACTTACGTGACTTTGTTACCTGTGGCTTTTGGCCAGTGATAACGATCAAGTCCTTAATTGCGCCTTCGATTAACTTTGAATCGCGAGCTGCTTCGCCGACACCCATGTTAACGATTACTTTAACAAGTGTTGGGATCTGCATAACATTCTTATAACCAAACTTGCTCTTAAGAGCAGGCTTGATTTCAGATGCGTAGCGCGCTTTCAAGCGCGGCTGTTGAGCAGAAATAGTTGTCATGATTAGACGTCCTTCCCTGTGCGACGAGAGATGCGAACATTCTTACCCTCATCATTTTGACGAGCACCAATACGAGTGCGCTTGCCATCATCGCCTACCAACATCACATTTGAAATGTGAATTGGAGATTCGATGGTAATAATTCCGCCAACTTTGACGCCACGTTCAGTGGTGTCTTCCTTGGTGTGACGCTTTACGCGGTTAGCGCCTTCAACAACAACGCGAGAATCGCGCTTGCTGATATCGAGCACCTTGCCGGTTACGCCTTTATCTTTTCCAGCGATCACTTCTACAGTGTCGCCTTTACGAATGCTTGACATTATTAGAGCACCTCCGGAGCCAACGAAATAATCTTCATGAACTTCTTGTCGCGAAGTTCGCGAGCAACTGGTCCGAAGATACGAGTTCCACGAGGTTCGCCATCAGCCTTCAAGATAACTGCTGCGTTCTCATCAAACTTGATATATGAGCCATCTGGACGACGGTTCTCTTTTACTGTGCGAACGATGACGGCCTTAACGACCTCACCCTTCTTCACTGTTCCGCCAGGAATTGCATCCTTAACAGAACAAACAATGATGTCTCCGATTCCGGCGTAACGTCGGGAAGAGCCACCGAGTACACGGATGCAAAGAAGTTCCTTTGCGCCAGTGTTATCAGCGACGCGAAGTCGCGATTCTTGTTGAATCATCTTTTATCCACCCGTCCCTTACTTAGCCTTCTCAAGGATCTCGACTACACGCCAGCGCTTTGTGGCTGAGAGTGGACGAGTTTCCATGATGAGAACGCGATCGCCAATACCGGCTGAGTTAGTTTCATCGTGAACCTTCAACTTACTTGAACGGCTCAAAACCTTGCTGTACAGACCATGCTTAACGCGATCTTGAATCACAACAACGACAGTCTTATCCATCTTGTCGCTCGTTACGAGACCTTCACGAGTTTTGCGAAAACCGCGCTCTTTATTTGCAGACGTTTTGTCGCTCATGCTGCGCCTCCAATTCCGAGTTCACGTTCACGCAAAATTGTGTAGATGCGTGCAATTTCCTTGCGAACCGCGGTCAGACGACCATGGCTCTCAAGCTGTCCTGTTGCTGCCTGGAAACGAAGGTTGAAAAGTTCTTCCTTTGCTTCCTTAAGTTTGATTGCGAGCTCATCTGTTGAGAGAGCGCGAAGTGTTTCTGCAGTAACGATGTTTGTCATTAGAACTCCTCACGACGAACTACGCGGCACTTCATTGGCAATTTGTGAATTGCGCGAGTCATTGCCTCAGTAGCGATATCTTCTGTTACACCGGAGATTTCAAACATCACACGGCCTGGCTTTACGTTTGCAATCCACCATTCAGGAGAACCCTTACCGGAACCCATACGAGTTTCAGCAGGCTTCTTTGTAAGAGGACGATCTGGATAAATATTGATCCAAACTTTTCCACCACGCTTGATGTGACGGGTCATTGCAATACGTGCAGCTTCAATTTGACGGTTTGTTACGTATGCAGGCTCGAGAGCTTGAATACCGTAATCGCCGAATGAAACAACAGTTCCACCCTTTGATTTACCAGCACGCTTTGGGTGATGCTGCTTGCGGTGCTTAACGCGACGTGGAATTAACATTTAGTTAGCTCCTCCCTCTACAACTGGGGCATCAACAACAGCAACTGGTGCTTGTGTTGTGGTTACTTCTTTACGCGGGCTACGTGGACCACGGCTTGGGTTAGCTGAACGAGGCTTTGGTGCACGAGCTGCTGCAAGAGCTGATGCTGCGCGCTCTGCACGTGACTCGATAACTTCACCCTTGTAGATCCAAACCTTTACACCCAAGCGACCGAATGTTGTATGAGCTTCATGGAAGCCATAATCGATATCGGCACGAAGTGTGTGAAGTGGTACGCGACCTTCGCGATAAAACTCTGAACGAGCAATTTCTGCTCCGCCAAGACGGCCACCAACTTGTACGCGGATGCCTTCGGCACCAGCCTTCATTGAGGCTTGCATTGACTTACGCATTGCGCGGCGGAATGAAACACGAGCAGCAAGCTGTTCGGCAATTCCTTGAGCAACAAGTTGGGCATCAATTTCTGGATTCTTAACCTCAAGAATATTGAGCTGTACTTGCTTGCCTGTGAGCTTTTCAAGATCCATACGGATACGGTCTGCTTCTGTTCCGCGGCGACCAATAACGATGCCAGGACGAGCAGTGAAGAGATCGATGCGAACCTTTTCACGGGTACGTTCGATTTCAATACGAGAAACACCAGCGCGCTCCATGCCCTTAGACATCATGCGGCGGATCTCGATATCTTCTTTTACATAATCCTTGTAAAGCTTCTCGGCATACCAACGTGATTTAAATTCAGTTGTGATACCAAGGCGGAAGCCATGTGGATTTACTTTTTGACCCATTACTTGGCCTCCTTCTTCTCTACTTTGGATGCATTCTTATGCTTTACAGCCTTTTTAGGTCCGTTCGAGCGGAAGCCACGATCATCTGAAACGATCAAAGTGATTGTTGCTGTGCGCTTGTTGATACGGAAACCACGGCCTTGAGCACGAGGACGGAAACGCTTGAGTGTGTAACCCTCATCAACCATTGCTTCAGCAACCCAAAGCTCAGATGCATCACGAAGTGATGGATTCTTTTGCTTTGCATTGTTGACTGCAGAGTTAAGGAGAGTGAAGAGGTCAGCACCGATTTCTTGTGGTGCAAACTTCAAAGTTGAGAGTGCAGAATCTGCGCGCTCACCACGAATGATGTTAACGACGCGGCGTGCCTTCTGTGGTGTGCAACGGATGCTCTTGAGAACAGCCTTGCCCACAATTGCAGTTGATGCGTCTGTTGTTGTATCGAGATTAGCCACGAGCTGCCTTTCTGTCTTCGCCCTTGATGTGACCACGGAATGTACGAGTTGGTGAGAACTCGCCAAGCTTGTGGCCAATCATGTTTTCTGTAACGAAAACAGGAACGTGTTTGCGACCATCATGTACAGCGATGGTGTGTCCAATCATTGATGGGATGATCATTGAGCGGCGAGACCAAGTCTTGATGACATTCTTGGTGTTCTTCGCATTTTGATCGTCCACCTTTTTCAAGAGATGACCGTCCACGAATGGACCCTTCTTTAAACTACGAGGCATTTGTAGTCGGCTCCTAACGATTCTTGTTCGACTTGCGACGGCGGACAATGAGTTGATCACTCGCCTTCTTTTTGCGAGTACGTTTTTCTGGCTTACCCCAAGGTGAGACTGGGTGGCGTCCACCAGAAGTCTTACCTTCTCCACCACCGTGTGGGTGATCGACTGGGTTCATAACAACACCACGAACAGTTGGACGAATACCCAACCAGCGCTTACGTCCAGCCTTGCCGTAGTTAATGTTGGATTGCTCAGCATTTCCAACTTCACCAACAGTTGCACGGCAACGAACGTCGACGTTACGAATTTCACCTGAAGGCATACGAAGTTGTGCATATGCGCCTTCTTTAGCAACAAGCTGAACTGATGCACCGGCTGCGCGAGCAATCTTTGCTCCTCCGCCTGGGCGTAGTTCAATTGCTTGAATAACGGTACCTACTGGGATATTGCGAAGCGGCAAGTTATTACCAGGCTTGATATCCGCTGATGGACCATTTTCAATCTTGTCACCTTGCATCAATTTATTTGGAGCAATGATGTAACGCTTTTCGCCATCAGCAAAGTGCAAAAGCGCAATGCGAGATGTGCGGTTTGGATCGTATTCAATATGCGCAACAACGGCTGGAATTCCATCCTTGTCGTTACGTACGAAATCGATCAAGCGATAGGCACGCTTGTGGCCGCCACCTTGGTGGCGAACAGTGATGCGGCCTGTTGAGTTACGTCCACCCTTTGAGTGAATAGGACGAACCAAAGACTTCTCAGGAGTTGTACGTGTGATTTCTGCGAAATCAGGAACGCTTGCGCCACGCTGACCAGGAGTTGTCGGCTTGAGTTTACGAAGAGCCATAATTTTTCCTCTTTCTTCTTTCTAGTCCTGTGCTCCCTTAGGAGACAGGGCCTCCGAAGATATCGATGCGGTCACCAGCAGCAACGTGCACGATTGCACGCTTTGTATCGTTGCGCTTTCCAAAACCAACCTTGGTGCGCTTGCGCTTACCTTCGCGGTTAAGGGTGTTAACGCTCAATACCTTCACGCCAAATACTTTTTCAACAGCGATCTTGATCTCTGTCTTATTAGCATCTGGAGCGACAATAAATGTGTATTTGTTTTCATCGAGAAGTCCATAAGACTTTTCTGAAACAACTGGAGCTAGGAGAACATCGCGGTGGTCTCTCATGCTGACACCTCAATTTCACTCTCACGAGCTACAGCTGATGCCATAACTACTGGGCCTGCGATGAATTCGCGGATCGCACTCTCTGAGAAAACGACATCGTCTGCACGAAGTACGTCATACGCATTGAGTTGATCGTTGACGATCAAGTGGGTGTTCTCAGCGTTACGAAGTGAACGCCATGCAACATCCTCTGAACGAGATAGAACAACAAGGAGGTTGCGGCGGTCAGAGAACTGACGAACTGCTGCAATCGCACCCTTTGTTGTAGGAGCAGCTGTAATTGAATCAATTACGTGAATACGCTCTGCACGTTGACGATCAGAAAGTGAGCCACGAAGAGCTGCAACGATCATCTTTTTTGGTGTGCGTTGGTCATACTTACGTGGAACTGGTCCATGTGAGACACCACCGTGACGCTGCAAAGGAGCGCGGATAGAACCCTGACGGGCGCGACCTGTTCCCTTTTGCTTGAAAGGCTTCTTACCTGAACCACTTACCTCAGCGCGAGTCTTAGCCTTAGCTGTACCTGCGCGAGCAGCAGCAAGTTGTGCAACGACAACTTGGTGAATGAGTGGGACATTAGCTTGAGCATCAAAGACATCTGAAGGAAGATCTACTGATCCAACCTTCTTGCCTTCCGCGTTCTTAATGTCGAGAGTCAATGACATGGGTTATGCACCTGCCTTTTCATTAACTGCCTTCTTAGCCGCTGAGCGGATGAAAACAATTGAGTTTGTTGCGCCTGGAACTGCACCACGGATGAGGATGAGATTCTTATCTGCATCTACCGAGTGAACCAAGAGATTTTGTGTTGTAACGAGTTCATCACCCATACGGCCCATCATGCGCTTGCCTTTGAAAACGCGACCTGGTGTTGTTCTGTTACCGATAGAACCAGACATACGGTGCTTCTTATCCACACCGTGAGAAGCTCCGATACCAGAGAATCCGTGACGCTTCATAACACCAGCAGTTCCTTTACCGCGTGATGTACCTGATGCATCAACAATTTCTCCAGCAGCAAAAACATCTGCCTTGAGTTCTTGTCCCACTGAATAAGAATCTGTGTTTGCAACGCGAAGTTCTGCAACTTCAAGACGTGGTGTCACTCCAGCCTTAGCAAAGTGACCAGCTTCTGGCTTTGTAACCTTGCGAGGATCTACAGCACCGAAACCGAGTTGAACAGCCTTATAGCCATCTTTCTCAAGGTTGCGAATCTGTGTAACTACACATGGACCAGCCTCAATAACAGTGACAGGAACAATTTTGTTGTTCGCGTCGAAAACCTGTGTCATACCGAGCTTCTTGCCAAGGATTCCCTTGATCGCAGAGCTCTGTGATTGTGTCGAAGTCATTATTTTTCCACCGGCCCCTTAAAGCTTAATCTCAATATCAACGCCAGCTGGCAAGTCCAAACGCATCAATGAATCAACAGTCTTAGGTGTTGGATCAATGATGTCGATGAGGCGCTTATGTGTGCGCATCTCGAAATGCTCGCGGCTGTCTTTGTACTTGTGAGGAGAGCGGATCACGCAGAACGTGTTCTTCTCTGTTGGCAGCGGTACAGGACCAGCGACGGTTGCACCAGTGCGCTCAACTGTCTCTACGATTTTCTTCGCAGATGAGTCAATAACCTCGTGATCGTAGGCCTTTAGACGAATGCGGATCTTTTGTCCCGCCATGGTCTCCTCTTTCTTATTACTTAGTACTGCTAATTAAAATTTGTGTTGTCAGGCGGCTAGTTTTTGACTAGCCGCCCAACAGAATTACTTTTTCTTTACTTCTTGATCT
>CAIMSI010000031.1 GCA_903844115.1 uncultured Actinomycetes bacterium | reverse complement strand
TTAGGACGTTACTGCGCCTTGAGAAGCAGAGCCAACGACCTTTGAGTACTTGGCCAAAACTCCGCGCTTGTACTTGTGAGGAACCGGACTGAAGTGCTTTCGGCGTTCTGCCATCGTTGCCTCATCAACCAGTAAATCCAGTTGTCGGGTAACGGTATTAATGCGAATGCGGTCTCCATCTTTTACAAACGCAATTGGTCCGCCATCAACTGCTTCTGGTGCAACGTGGCCAACACAAAGCCCAGTGCTTCCACCAGAGAAGCGACCATCAGTAAGCAAGAGAGTGGACTTACCGAGTCCCGCGCCTTTTATCGCACCGGTGATCATCAACATCTCGCGCATTCCAGGTCCACCCTTAGGACCTTCATAACGAATAACGATTGCATCGCCGGCTTTGATAGTTCCGTTTTCTAAGGCTTCCATAGCCGCTTGTTCTCTTTCAAAAACGCGAGCCGGGCCTTCGAACTCATCGACACCAACACCAGCAGTTTTGCAGACTGCGCCATCTGGAGAAAGGGATCCTTTAAGAATTGTGATTCCCCCACCAACAGAAAGAGGATTCTTGATCGAGTGAAGAACATCTCCATCAGGATCTAGTGGCTTCACATTGGCAAGATTTTCAGCCATGGTTTTTCCAGTAACAGTAAGAGTGTCTCCATGCAATAGTCCAGCATCAAGCAACGCGCGAAGTACAACAGGAATTCCACCGGCTTTATCAACATCTGTCATTACGTACTTACCAAATGGTTTCACATCCGCCAGTAACGGTACTCGTGAGCTGATTGCTTGGAATTCTTCAAGAGTGAGGTCGACTTCTGCCTCATTAGCCAGGGCTAACAAGTGAAGTACGGCATTTGTTGAACCACCAAGTGCCATGACGACAGTGATTGCATTTTCAAATGCTTTTTTCGTCAAGATATCGCGGGTAGTGATTCCCTTACGGATTAACTCAACGACTGCAGCGCCAGATGCGACTGCATAATCATCACGACGATGGTCAATTGATGGAGGTGAGGCTGAACCTGGAAGTGAAAGCCCAATTGCTTCGCCAACTGCAGCCATTGTGTTGGCTGTATACATTCCCCCACAGGCACCTTCACCTGGGCAAATTGCACGTTCAATTTTATCTACTTCTTCTTGAGAAATAAGTCCACGAGCACATGCCCCTACTGCTTCAAATGCATCAATGATGGTGACATTCTTTCCATCTACATTTCCGGGCAAAGTTGAACCTGCATAAACAAATACTGCCGCTACATCAATACGAGCCGCTGCCATCATCATCCCCGGCAAGGATTTATCGCATCCAGCAAACATCACCATTCCATCTAGACGTTCTGCTTGCATAACTGTTTCAACTGAGTCAGCAATGACTTCGCGAGAGACAAGGCTGAAATGCATTCCTTCGTGCCCCATGGAAATTCCATCTGAAACCGAAATAGTTCCAAATTGCATTGGGAATCCGCCGGACTCTATGACGCCTTTGCGAGAAGCTTTTGCTAAACGATCTAAAGAAAGATTGCAAGGTGTGATTTCATTCCACGATGATGCAATACCAATTTGTGGTTTGGTGAAATCCTCATCCTGCATTCCAACTGCTCGCAGCATGCCGCGCGCGGGTGCGCGTTCAAGTCCATCTGTTACAAGACCGGAACGAGGTTTCATATTTGTCATCGTCTAACCTCTCTGCCTATGCCCCTTGACCTAGATGCTTAAGTAGTAATTCTCTCACTCTCGCAGCATCTGCTTGTCCACCAGTTGCTTTCATAACGGCTCCAATGAGAGCTCCCGCGGCTGGAATATTTCCATCGCGAACGCGCTGGGCAGTATCTGGTTGAGATGCAATTGCGGCCTCGATTGCAGCCATGAGGGCTGAATCATCTGAGACAACTTTGAGGCCACGTTTTTCGATTACTTCGCGCGGCGTGCCCTCGCCATTTATAACTCCGTCAACAACTTGGCGAGCAAGCTTGTCCGTTAATTCACCTGTTGCAATCAAAACAATAATCTCTGCAACTTGAACAGGATTCATCAATTGAGTTGGGGTAACTTCTTTTTCATTAGCAAGTCTTGAAATCTCACCGAGCCACCAGCTGCGCGCTTTCGTGGGGTCTGCGCCTAGCTTTACTGTTTCTTCTACAGTTTCAAGAAGTTCTGCATTTATCATTGCAGCCATTTCTTTATCCGGAACAGCCCACTGCTCTTGCAAACGCTTTCGGTGAATCGATGGCTTTTCAGGAAGGGAAGCACGAATTTCTTCAATCCACTTCGCATCCGGTGCGACTGGAACAAGATCTGGCTCTTGGAAATAGCGATAGTCCTCGGCAGTTTCTTTAGAGCGTCCTGGACGAGTCTCTCCACTTTCTTCAAGGAAGTGTCGAGTTTCTTGAATGATGCGCTCACCATTCTCAAGTCGATTGGCTTGTCGGATCATTTCACCATGAATTGCGCGTTCAACTGAACGAAGTGAATTAACATTCTTGGTTTCACTGCGGGTTCCAAGTATTCCGCTACCTATTGGCGAAAGTGAAACGTTGGCATCACAGCGAAGTGAGCCCTGTTCCATCTTTACATCAGATACTCCAAGAGAGCGAAGAATGTCGCGAAGTTCAGTTACATATGCACGAGCAACTTGCGGAGCGTATTTTCCAGTCCCCGGGATCATCTTCGTGACAATTTCCATCAAAGGAATTCCTGCCCGGTTGTAATCAAGCAACGAGTACTCAGCTCCATGAATGCGACCCGTGGCTCCACCAACGTGCAGTGACTTACCGGTGTCCTCTTCCATGTGAACTCGTTCAATCTCTACTCGAAAAGTCTTAATGCCTTCATCGGTATCAATTACAACATCCAGATATCCATTTACACAGATTGGTTCGTCGTACTGGGAAATTTGAAAATCCTTTGGCATATCTGGGTAGAAATAATTTTTACGTGCAAATCGACTAAATGGTGCAATTGAACAATTAAGAGCAAGGCCAATACGAATCGCTGACTCAATTGCAACTTCATTTACAACTGGAAGCGCACCAGGTAGGCCTAGGCAAACCGGACAAGTCTGAGTGTTGGGTTCGGCGCCAAATTCAGTTGCACAACCACAAAACATCTTTGTGTTTGTATTGAGTTCAACGTGAACTTCTAAGCCGAGAGTTGGCTCGTACTTCTCATTTACACCATCATAATTCAGAGCCATTATTTCGCTCCTAACGCTGGAGCTTGCGAAATAAGAGTTGAGCCCCACTTTGAATTAAGAGCCGCTTCAAGAGTGCCACCGACTTGGTACATCAAGTCATCCTTCATTGCTGGAGACATGATTTGAAAACCAACTGGCAAATTATCTTCAGGCGCGAGACCACAAGGAAGACTCATTCCACCAATTCCAGCCATATTAACTGGGATGGTTGCAATGTCGTTGAGATACATCGCTACCGGATCATTAGCTTTTTCGCCGATTTTAAAGGCAGTCGTTGGTGCGGTTGGGGATACGAGTACATCAGCTTTGGCAAAGGCTGCTTCGTAGTCACGCATGATTAATGTGCGCACACGTTGGGCCGAACCGTAATAAGCATCGTAGTAACCGGACGAAAGAGCGTATGTTCCCAAAATAATACGACGCTTCACTTCTTTTCCGAATCCAGCTTGGCGTGTAAGACTCATTACTTCTTCAGCTCCGCGAGTGCCGTCATCGCCAACTCGTAGGCCATATCGCATTGAATCAAAACGTGCCAAGTTAGAAGACGCTTCGGATGGAGCAATTAAATAATATGCAGCAAGTGCGTATTCAAAGTTCGGGCACGAGACTTCGACAATTTCTGCTCCAGCTTTTACAAGTTCTTCCAGGGCTTCATTGAACCGTTGGCTCACACCTTTTTGGAATCCCTCGCCACCGAGTTCCTTAACAACACCAATTTTCATACCCTTAACATCAAGCTTCTTTGCCGCAGCAACGACAGCTGGAACGGGTGCGTTAATTGAAGAAGAATCTTTTGCATCATGTCCTGCAATTACTTCATGCAGGAGCGCAGCATCAAGAACTGTTCGTGCGCATGGGCCTGCCTGATCAAGTGATGAAGAGAATGCAACAAGGCCGTAACGCGATACTGCGCCATATGTTGGCTTCACGCCGACCGTTCCGGTAACAGCCGCTGGTTGGCGAATTGATCCACCAGTATCAGTTCCAATTGCCAATGGTGCTTCGAACGCTGCGAGAGAAGCGGAGGATCCGCCACCAGATCCACCTGGAATGCGAGTTAAATCCCAAGGGTTATGTGTCGGCCCATATGCA
>CAIMSI010000030.1 GCA_903844115.1 uncultured Actinomycetes bacterium | reverse complement strand
GCTGGAGCCATTGGCCGTCGCTATCGTCGCCAAGATGAAATTGGTACGCCATATTGCATCACCGTCGACTTTGAAACTCTTGAATATCACGCGGTGACTATTCGCGACCGCGACACCATGGCGCAAGAGCGCGTTGCACTCGATCAAGTTCAGGCGTGGCTCGCTCCACGATTACTCGGTTGTTAACAACAACTCGCCAGCTTCGTTTACCCATTTCAAATGGGAACTTTACGAATAACGAAGTTGTTTTAGATGCCCCTGTTGTTCTGGCCCCAATGGCTGGAATCACTAACTCGGCATTTCGTACGCTTTGTCGTGAACAAGGTGCGGGTTTATTTGTTTCAGAAATGGTTACAGCGCGTGCGCTGATCGAGCGTCACCCAGAAACCATGCGATTAATTACACCAGGCGAAGGTGAAACTCCTCGTTCCGTGCAGCTCTATGGTGTTGATCCAACCGTCATGGGTATGGCCGTCAAAATGTTGTGCGAGGAAAATCTTGCTGACCATATCGATATGAACTTTGGTTGCCCTGTTCCAAAAGTAACTCGCAAAGGCGGGGGAGCAGCTCTTCCCTTCAAGCGCAAAATATTTAGCGCAATCGTAGAATCGGCTGTCAATAACGCAAAGCCATACGGCGTACCTGTAACCGTAAAGATGCGCGTTGGAATTGATAGCGATCATGAGACCTATTTAGAAGCTGCAATGAGCGCAGCAAATGCGGGGGTTACATGGGTCGCACTTCATGCTCGCACTGCCCAGCAAATGTATGACGGTCAAGCAGATTGGTCGAAGATTGCAGAACTAGTTGAGCATTTAAAACCAACAGGTGTACCAGTACTTGGTAACGGTGATATTTGGAGTGGAATCGATGGACGCCGCATGATGGAGGAAACCGGTTGCGATGGAGTTGTAGTAGGACGCGGATGCCTCGGTCGCCCATGGTTATTCGCTGATTTGGTACGTGCGATGAATAATGAAGAAGGAAAGTCAGAGCCCACTCTTTTTGAAGTACGCGATGTAATGCGTCGCCACGGCCAGTTGCTGATGGAATTCTTTGAAGCAGAAGGACGAGCCATGCGCGATCTGCGCAAACACATGGCTTGGTATCTCAAAGGATTCACTGTTCCGCGCGAGATTCGTTCTGGACTTGGCATGGTTGCTAGCTATGGTGAATTGGAATATCTCACCTCCCAACTCGATGATCAGCCATACCCAACAGCGGTTTCAGAAGCACCTCGCGGTCGTCGCTCTCATGGACGAGCCCCTTCATTACCAGATGGTTGGCTCAATGATCCAGATGAATATGCAACGATAACTATCGATGATTCAGTTTCGGGTGGCTAAATAGGAATGCTCGGAATTCTCAATCCTTTTTCGTGGGTAAGACGCATCATCTCGCTAGTAGTGCTTATTATTATTCTCATCCCAGCTTATGTTGCCCTTCAGGTTTACAACACCGGTCATAACGCAGTTCCAACAAAGAGTGATGCCATTGTCATTATGGGCGCCGCACAGAACAACGGAATTCCTACGCCGATTTTGCAAGCACGTATTGAAGAAGGCCAGCGACTCTATAAAGAAGGTTACGCGCCAAGAATTTTGACAGTTGGCGCTAATCAAAAGGGTGACCTGTGGACTGAAGCACAAGCAAGTGTTCGAGCATTAGCAAAAGGACAAATTCCGCATTCAGTTCTTTCGGCCGTAAACCTGGGCAAAGATACATTGAGCAGCACAATTGCTTATGTTGATGTCATGAAGAAGAATAAATATGCCAGCGTCATAATTGTTACTGATGCATATCATTGTTATAGAGCCATTGCTATGGCGACTGATTTAGGAGTGAAGGCAACGTGTTCACCTGTGAAGAGCGGACCTGGGGCTGTAGATAAATCAGGCTGGCACTACATCGGCCGTGAGACCGGGGCATATCTTGCTTATAAAACAGCTGATCGTTTCGGTATTCACCTGAGTGACCAGAATAAGAATTAGACTCTCCACATGGTCCTTCGTCCTGCTCATGAGCGCACTGGTTATACAGAATCAGATCGTGCGCGCTTTCTTGATGAGCCAGCAAAGCGTGGAGGCCGTACCGAATTTGCACGTGATCGTGCCCGCATCATTCATTCATGGGCGTTGCGTCGCCTAGCCGCTAAGACTCAAGTTGCCGTTCCGTGGCAAACAGATTTTCCTCGTACCCGGCTTTCACATTCATTGGAATGCGCACAAGTGGGACGAGAACTTGGCGAGGCACTTGGCGCTGATCCAGATCTCATGGAAGGTGCTTGTCTTGCACACGACATCGGCCATCCTCCTTTTGGTCACAATGGCGAGGAAGTATTAAACGAACTTGCCGCTGAATGCGGTGGCTTTGAAGGAAACGCACAATCACTTCGTCTGTTGATTCGCCTTGAGGCAAAGACGGTAGATGAGAGCGGAAAATCCATAGGCTTAAATTTGACTCGAGCTTCACTGGACGCGGCCACAAAGTACCCATGGCCACGTGCGGTCAATGCGCGCAAATTTGGTGTCTATGACGATGACATGACAATTTTTGATTGGATGCGCGAAGGCTCCCCTGAAGGCAAGAAATCCATGGAAGCCCAGATTATGGATTGGTCTGATGACGTGGCGTATTCAGTTCATGATCTTGAGGACGCCCTTGTCACAGGTCAGATTCACCTTCACCGCTTGCGTGATGATTTGCCACAAATATTTGATGTCGCCGTTGAAGATTATCTAGATGATATGACAGAAGCTGAAGCAGAACGGGCGCTTTCTGATCTGCAAAAACTTTCATGTTGGCCAGTTACCTATGATGGTAGCCATCGCCATCTTGCGCGTCTGAAGGATTTATCAAGTCAGCTAGTTGGCCGTTTTGCGCTCGCTGCTGAAACTTCGACCCGAGATAGTTATGGCGAAGGGGACCTCACAAGATATAACGCAAATCTTATAGTTCCACGAGATCAAGTAATTGAAGTAGCAATTCTCAAAGCGCTCTCTAATTATTATGTTCTACAGGCAGAAACTTCGCAGAAGCGTTATAGCGATCAGCACATTTTGATTCGTGAACTTGTGGACCTCGTGCAAGAACACGCGCCTGTCTCCCTTGAATCATTTTTCCTAGAAGATTGGCGCCAAGCCAGCACCGATGCCCAGCGTCTTCGCGTGGTCATCGATCAGGTGGCATCCCTCACTGACCCTGGCGCATACGCACTTCACAAAACCCTCTCATCCAAGTTTTCATCGTAGGATAACCGCCATGGCCGGACGCATTAAAGATGAGGATGTTGCGCATGTTCGCGACCACACTCCCATCGATGAAGTCGTTGGTGAATACGTTCAGCTCAAGAATGCAGGCGGCGGCCAGAAAAAAGGACTCTGTCCTTTTCATGACGAAAAATCTCCTTCATTTCATGTAACTCCGAGCAAGGGATATTTCCATTGCTTCGGCTGCCAAACTGGAGGCGATGTCATCGCTTTTGTGATGAAGATGGACCATATTTCTTTTACTGAAACTATCGAACGTTTGGCTGAACGCATTGGCTATCAATTACATTACGATGAAAGCGGTCCCTCAGATCGTCCATCAGTAAATCGCTCTCGTTTAGTTGCAGCAAACACTGCGGCGATGAAGTTCTATCAAGAACAGCTTGGTCTTCCAGGTGCAGCGCAAGTTGGCCGGGAATTCTTGCAGAAAAAGGGATTCACAAAGGAAGATGCTGATCAATTCCAAGTTGGGTACGCACCTGATGAATGGGATGCGCTGAACAAACACCTAACAGGGCTTGGCTACACAACAGAAGAATTAACAACGGCTGGCCTCATTAAAGAAAGTGCCCGCGGCACAAATATTGATCGCTATCGCAATCGAGTCATGTGGCCCGTGAAGGATATTTCCGGTGATGTTGTTGGTTTTGGTGCGCGCAAGCTTGCTGGCGATGATGTAGATCAAGGCCCTAAATACCTCAATACTTCCGAGACGCCTATCTATAAGAAGAGCAGTCTTCTATATGGTTTAGATGTTGCAAAGAAGGAGATCGCCAAAAAGCGCCAGGTTGTCATTGTCGAGGGATACACCGATGTTATGGCAGCCCACCTTGCCGGTGTAACCACAGCCATCGCGACATGTGGCACAGCATTTGGCGATGCACACATAAAAATTATTCGACAGCTCCTGATGGATGATGATGCATTTCGCGGTGAAGTCATTTTTACCTTTGATGGTGATGCTGCAGGACAAAAGGCCGCGCTTCGTGCATTTGAAGATGACCAAAAGTTTGTCGCCCAAACCTATGTTGCGATTGCCCAAAATGGCATGGATCCGAATGAACTTCGACAAAGTGGGGGAGATGAAGCAGTACGCGACCTGATTGCTCGTCGCGTTCCGATGTTTGAATTTGCCATCAAATCCACCATTGCAAAATATGACACTGCCACTCCTGAAGGACGCGTTACGGCGTTGAATCAAGTTGCACCGTTACTAGGCAAAATTAAGGACTCTTCACTTCGCCCCGAATACATTAAATCCTTAGCCGGTTGGCTCGGCATGGATACCGACACCGTTGCACAGGCTGTGAAGCGAGTGGCTGGCAAAAGCAATACTCCGCTTCCCAATATTCCTGCTAGTCAAGTGAATCTAAAAGAGCCATTGTTGATGTTGGAGCGTGAAGTTCTCAAAGCAAAACTGCAAGTGCCAGACATGATTGCTGATTGGTCCGCGCTAGAACCTGCGGCATTCACTTATCCACCATATGCAGCGCTTCGCGCCGCGATTGATATTGGAAATGGTGATACATCAAAACTGATTGATGGCGCATCGGAAGATTACAAACATTTGATAACTGAATTAACAGTAGAACCTATTCGCATGGATGGGGAAGTGAGTGATAAATACGTTGTAAGTATTTTTGCGCGACTTCGCGAAGTTGCTATTAGTCGACAGATTGCAGAAATTAAGTCGACCCTGCAGCGCCTCAACCCAGTTGAAAATGAGGCGGAATACACCAAGATTTTCACCGAATTAGTGGCTCTCGAGGCCACCAAGCGCGTCCAAAAGGAATTGGCGATAGGCGACACCTTTTAGTACCATTCGCATGCGTAATCCCCTGTAGCTCAGTTGGTAGAGCACTCGACTGTTAATCGAGATGTCGCTGGATCGAGGCCAGCCGGGGGAGCTTTATTTAAATGTTCAGCTACCCTTGCTTAAACAGCTCGGCACTGCCCGGCTGTTGAATCTGCGGAGAGGTAGATTTTATGTTGAAGCCAAGTGTGAAAGCCAGCGCCACATTTCACCAATACAGGTGAAGTCTTTACGGGAACTTATGACTTGGTGAAGCGATCAGCTGTAGCACGATGTATTTATGGATTCTCATCGGCCCCAGTTAAGGCAAGTATTTCTGTTGTGAGCGCGACAGGTTCTCCGGAAGTTGCAACCACAGTTGTCGGTGAAAAGATGGATGGCTTCATTTGAGTGCAAACGGGTTTGAATTCTCGGCGCCAACTATTGCTGTAAATCTCACTCAAGACGCTCCGGTTGTTGTTCCACCTCCAGCTGCCCCCGTTGCAAACACACCGGTTACTCCAAAGGTTGTGACTCCTCAGAAGAAGGCATCAATTGTCTGTACTAAGGGGAAAATGAGTAAAACTATTAGCGGGATTACTCCGAAGTGTCCTGCGGGATACAAGGTAAAGAAGTAAAGTCACGGAGTGGCATTTACTCAGAAGCAAAAGAGTGGTCTCTTCTTTGCATTTTCCGGGGTCTTTCTTTTTTCCTTATCACTCCCACTAACAAAACTTGCTCTTCGAGGTTTTGATCCCTTCTTCACGGCCTTTGCTCGGCCAGTTATCGCAGCGTCACTAGCGATTCCATTAATGCTCATTGCCAAGGTGCCGCCTCTTCCACGTCACTTGTGGCGCGCGACCGCCTTCACAACATTGGGTGGCGTTTTTGGTTGGCCAATTCTTATGGCACTTGCTTTGCAGCGCACAACATCGGCGCACGTTTCAGTTATCGCAGCGGTGATGCCAATGGTGACAGCAATTTTATCTGTGCTGAAAAATCGAAAGCCCGTAGGCCTTTCGTTCTGGGTTGCATCAGGATTAGGAACTTTGCTTCTCATAGCTTTCTCCATTGGTAGGGGAGGAGCGACAAAGTCAGATTTGATTGCAGATCTTTTGATTTTAGGGGCTGTCATTGCCTCTTCATATTGCTACGTTGAGGGAGCTGCACTAACTCGTGAAATGCCTGGATGGCAGGTGATTTCTTGGGTTGTTGTTTTCGGATTGCCAATATGTATTCCTGGTTCAATTATCGTTTTTATGAATACACACTCTGCGCATGTTGTGCACGCCGATGCCATATTTGGACTTATGGGAATTGGTTTTTCATCAATGTATTTAGGTTTCTTTTTTTGGTATCGCGGCTTGAAAGATTTCGGTGTTACACACGGATCTCAGGTTCAACAGCTTCAAGCAATTATGACTCTCGGCTGGTC
>CAIMSI010000029.1 GCA_903844115.1 uncultured Actinomycetes bacterium | reverse complement strand
GGTGTTGGTGTTGGAGTGCTTGTTGCGATAGGTGTTGGTGTGGGTGCTATTGACTCACGGCAGACCAGACTCGGTTGACTCGCCACAAGCTGTGAACACGTTTGCCATATCGCTAAAGATGCCAAGTAGATTGAAGTAGCTGTCGAATATTGCTTAATTACAATTGGAACATATCCCAATTCTAATCCGGTTGGAGGTTTAACTATCACGCCGGAGTCCAAACTAACAAGTTTCCCACTTTGAGGTTCGGCCATGAGCGGATTTTGCTTCCAATTGGATTGCATTTGTATCACTGCATCTTGCAGCTGATTTCGCTCTTGTTCACTCAATTGAAATCGAGACAACGCAGGTTGATCGACAAATTTATACCAGCGATAAATCGCAATCGACCCATCGGAAAGATTTACCGAGAAATCTTTTGATGCGACGGGCGATGATGCCCACCAATCTGGGGCAACGTCAAAATTATTATAATTTGGAACAGATTGTGGTAGTTGTGCGTTGATCAATTGGCTCGGAGCTTCTGAAGCCGCAATTGGCACAACCTGACCATTCACCTGCTTAAAATATGGTCCAATCGGAAACAGTGAGGAATTATTGGGAAATTTGAATCCATATGTTTGCTTATCGGTAGATACCTTGCCAGTTAAGGGTTCTTGAAGTGAAGGAATAGGAATTCCCCCTTGATAAAGGGGGCCTTGTCTTACAGATAAGTTTGCATTAAAAACTTGAGCTCCGTCAAAGAGTGAATTACGTTGACTGTAACCTGCGAATTCTCCACCCAATTTTAGTGAACCATTGGAATCCAGCGGAAGTTGGATATCGGGAATTTTGGAATAAACAACGTTATTCGAATCCTTATAAGTAAAGTACGGAATCGTCTGCCACTCAGATGACATCTGGTCTGCCATACCCGCCTTATGATCCAAACCCAGTCCAGTTTGGGCAGGATTAAGTAGAGATCCATCTGACCAATACTGGGGTGCGATGAAAGCAACGGGTCCTTTGAAATTTTCTGAATTCAGAAAGAGCGTCCAATTATTCTTACCCGCCATGTTGTTATATACGTGGTCAAAACTTGGAAGATTCAAAGCTTGCCAATTTTGACCGAGTTGTTTTCCAGAGAAATCTGGTTTAAATGTAATTCCATCAGGAGGCATAATTATTTGATTGCTGATCTGAATGACAGCTGTTTGATCTCGAGGAGTCGGAGTACCATAGAAACTCCAGCCTGGGGTTCCTAACTGACTTTGATCGCAATTCTGGGTTACGTTTAGACGATATTTGGGGAAAATTGACGGAAATTTATCAGGTCCCCACCAGCCCATACCGCCTTCAATTGTTTGGAATTCAACAAGTCCGGCGTTTTCAGAATCTGGACGTGCAGTACTTATTTGTAGTCGGTCAAGTGCGCCATTTTTACACATTGACTGGCCTAGAGAATCGGGCTTGTCTCGATTATCGGCGTTGATCCATGTTCCATTCAATCCAATTTGAAGACCTTGTGTTTGAGTCGTGGATATGGGGAACATAGTTGAATACCAACTTGCACCATATTCATAGGTCTGAGGCACTCCTTGCCGCCAATGAACCGACCCTTCCAATGGAGCCGAGACGAAAAAATTATTCAATCCGCTTCCCGTGGTGTCTAGGAGAGTGGACAAAGCTCCAGAGTGTTGCAAGATTGGCGCAGAATCAGCGGCGCGCACTTCGGTTGGAATGACCATGGAAATAATTAGCACCGTTGCGATAACCGAAGCAAATGTTTTACGCAAGTGAATCTACCTCTCCGTAGATTTCACCTCAATGTTTTGAGGTTCGGGGCTAAGCCCACACTCTGCGAAGTGAGAACGGTTAAACCGTGCATCTACTTGGAAGGCTAGACCTTTCGCCTGAGTTTTGGAAGCAATTTGATTAGAAAGTTGCCCATAAAACTGCCCATATTTGCCCATGGATTCCCCATAAAAACATCTAAATCTGCGACAGGTTATGCAGCAACTTGTACAAACTTTTTTGGGCAAAGTAAGCGTGAATTGACTTCACTAGCTATAAAAATAAAGAAGAGTCGCCCTATAAGCCGGATCCTGTTTCTCTATCCGCTTTCACGACATCGAGAAGATCACCATCCATCTAGATCTGCAATTGCTTACAGATTCAAGCAACCTACCTGGCGAATTGAGCGAGCAGCCCATCGCCTTTCTGGTCTTGCTCCAAGTGGGGTTTACATAGCTAACTGCATTGCTGCAATTACTGGTGGTCTCTTACACCGCCGTTTCACCCTTACCAACATTGCTGTTGGCGGTTTGCTTTCTGTTGCACTAATCCCGCGGATTGCTCCAGGTGGGCGTTACCCACCACCTTGCTCTGTGAAGTCCGGACTTTCCTCGGCATTTGCATGACGCGGTGATCCGGGCGACTCTTCGTTGCCTAATAGTACGCGAAGTTAATTAGCGCCTGCGACGTAATCTCTGAGCGCTTGACGCTCGGAATCCAGATCGGACACATGATGTTTGACCACATCGCCTATTGAGACAATTGAAATAAGTGAACCAGCTGCATCAACTACGGGTACATGTCGAATTCGAAGTTCGGTCATCATGGTCATGAGCTCAGCAACTGAGGAATCTGGTGTGCAGGTGTGAACTTCGACGGTCATGATGTCACGGACATGCATTCCAATGAGTTGATCAAGTTTTCCAGGCATTGCGCGAACAACGTCGCGTTCTGAGACTATGCCCTCTATCTTCCTGCCATCACTTGAAACAACGAGTGCCCCAACATGATGGGAGTTAAGAGAATTCACTAAGTCGTGGATGCTCGCACTGGCTGAAATAGTTTCGACTTTCTTGCCAGAGATTATGCTGCTGATCCTCATGAGCCACTCCTAATGTTCGGTGGACCCATACTGCTCTTGTAGAAGCTCAAATCGCAATAGGTGCAACCTGTTAATTTTCACAGGTAACGCTAAAGTGCGGTCATGGCCACAGTGAATTTCTATGCCGCAGCGCGAGCAGCCAGTGGAGTTTCTGAGGCAGAGATTGCCGGAGAGAAACTGGGTGATGTTGTAGTTACCGCGACAGAGCTCTATCCAAAGTTACAAGTGATCCTTGCGGGACTTTCACAAGTAGACGATTGTCATGAAAAGACTTGTGCAGGTGGTCTTGGTTATTTTCCATGCCTTGAAGATACGGGAAGAAACCTTTTACAACGAGCTTGCTTGCTGAATTTCACCTGTGAGAACAGGGAATCTCGGCCAAGTAAGCCATAACGGGAATAGAATTTAGATATGGGGAAGACCGGATTTGGCATAATCTTTTCCGTAGCCGTAATTACAACTGTTGTGACAGTGGATCTTCTTTTCTTCAGACATCACACCACCCAAAGATTGATGGCAAACATAGCAATAGTGATCGCTTACGCAAGCATTTACTTCACTTTTTCAAAACGAAATTAAAGAAGAGTCGCCCTATAAGCCGGAAGAATTCACTTCAGGCCTAATATGCCTCGTATCCCATGAAATTTCCCATATAAAGTTGTAAACACTTACAAAAAGAAAGTTACCTTTCCTTAGGGAGTTGGCGAAGTTTCTTTATATTCTGCTGCAAGGACTTGCCCCAGTATTGGAGCAACTTTTGCCCATGAAGTTCCAAACACCTTCTGGAACGCCACTTCAAAATTATCGCCAGCGGCAAGAAGTGAATCAAGAGTAACAACTGCCTGAGGGCCATAAATTGCTATAAGAGCTTCTACGGCAAGACCGCCGGCTTGATGAATCAGGTTAATGCCATCCAGCGCGGACACTTTGGCCTTGGGCACCCACGCCGGACGATTTTTTTTCAGAAAACGCTCGAACGCTTCGTCCAGGTTGGCGACTAGCCCGGCCTTGACCAGCGCGCGGGCGACGTGCGGCCGCCCTGGCGATTTGCAATTGGCCAG
>CAIMSI010000028.1 GCA_903844115.1 uncultured Actinomycetes bacterium | reverse complement strand
GAATCCTAATGGATATGTGACCTACTGCATAGGGCTAGCGCTCGGCTCGAAGGGGTAACTTTTTATCTAGCGGTGGTTTATTCAGAAATAGATTGAGCGAATTGGCTGGCGTAAAGGTCGAAATAGAAGCCTTTAGAAGCCATTAGCTCTTCATGGGTGCCTTGCTCTACCAGGCCACCTTTGTCCATCACAAGGATGACATCGGCATCGCGAATCGTCGAAAGTCTGTGCGCGATAACAAAAGATGTACGGCCTTGACGTAATTTCGCCATCGCTTGTTGAACCAATACTTCAGTTCGAGTATCCACCGAGGATGTCGCTTCATCGAGAATCAAAATTGCAGGGTCTGCCATGAAGGCGCGAGCAATAGTCAGAAGTTGTCGTTCTCCATTTGAAACGGTGGAGTTATCGTCAGTCAATAATGAATCGTAACCGGCAGGCAATGAACGTAAGAAGTGATCGATGTTTGCAGCTTTTGCTGCCTCTTCAACTTTCTCTTCGGTCGGTGTACTACTTCCGTATCCAATATTTTCGCGCATCGTTCCACTAAATAACCAAGTGTCTTGCAAGACCATTCCAAATTGACGACGCAAATCATCGCGCTTGTATTCGCGGATATCTACTCCATCAAGAAGTATTGAACCTTCCCAGATGTCATAGAAGCGCATCATCAAATTAACGAGCGTTGTCTTACCAGCACCGGTTGGACCAACGATTGCAATTGTCTGACCGGGCTTTACCTTGAGGCTAAATTTTTCGAGAAGTGGTTGGTCTTTCACATAACGGAATGCGACCTTCTTGAATTCAATCTTTCCCTTTGCGCGACCAATTTCTTTAAACTCGACTGGATCGGCGATTTCTTCAGTTGCATCGAGTAGCTCAAAGAGGCGTTCGGCCGACGCAACACCAGACTGAACAACATTCATGAGGCCCGCTATTTGTGCGAGTGGCATTCCGAATTGGCGCGAGTATTGAATGAATGCTTGAACATCGCCAAGGCTCATCGTGCCAGTTGCAACGCGGTATCCGCCGAGTACAGCAATCGCGACATAGATAAGGTTTGAAACAAGTTGAGTAACAGGTTGGATAACACCAGAAATAAATTGCGCCTTGAAGGAAGACTCAAAGAGTTTGTCATTGAGAGTTGCAAAATCAGTGATGGCTTGTTGGCGGCGGCCAAAAACTTTCACAAGTGAGTGACCTGTATGCATTTCCTCCACGTGACCATTGAGCTTGCCGGTCCAATCCCATTGCGCAATAAATTGCTTCTGGGACTTTTTAGCGATGAAAATTGAGGCAAACATGGAGAGTGGAATGGCAACAAGGGCCACGAGTGCTAAAACAGGGCTAATCCATAACATCATCGCAAGAACGGAGAGAACGGTAAGGATCGAGTTAAGAATTTGTGCCAGGCCTTGCTGCAAAGAGTTACCGATGTTGTCGATATCGTTTGTGACACGGCTAAGTAAATCCCCACGAGATTGCGTGTCAAAATAGCTGAGCGGCAAGCGACCGATCTTCTCTTCTGCAATTTGGCGCAAACGATACAAAGTACGGTTTGTAACGCCAGCCATCATGTATCCCTGAACCCAGGCAAATAGCGATGAAATTAAATACAAAACCGTAACTAGTGCGACGATGCGCGCAATCGCCGCGAAGTCCACACCTTGGCCGGGAATGACTCCGCTTTCTTGCAACATTTGAGCCAAACGATTTTGACCCGTGGCATTAAGTTGAGCAACCGCTTGTGCTTTCGTAACACCAGCTGGAAGTTGTCGACCGAGATAACCGTAGAAAATATAATTTGTCGCGCGGCCAAGAATCTTTGGACCGAATGCGCCAATCGTGACCGAAGCGGTAATAAGGATAAGTACGCCGCTAATGATTTTGCGTTCGCTACGAAGTTCTTTTAATAAGCGTTTCAGAGATCCCTTAAAATCTTTTGACTTTGCAGGTGGGCCACCAAAGCCCGCCATTGGTCCACCGCGAGGGCCACCAGCAGGTGCTTGAGCAGGACGGCGCATACTCATGATGCTGCCTCCTCGGGACTTAATTGCGACAAGACAATTTCTTGGTATGTCTTGCTGCTCTTCATTAATTTCGCGTGGGTGCCAATGCCATCAATCGTTCCGTTATTGAGAACAATGATTTGATCGGCTTTCATGATTGTTGAAACACGTTGCGCCACAACAATGATGGTGGAATTTTTGGCATGTTTATCTAGCGCTGCACGCAGTTTGGAATCTGTTGCGTAATCCAACGCGCTAAAAGAATCATCAAGAATATAAATTTGCGGGTTTTTCACAATTGCGCGAGCGATAGAAAGGCGCTGGCGCTGGCCGCCAGAGAAGTTTGTGCCTCCTTGGGAAACGGGTGAATTAAGCCCTTCCTCTTTCTCTGTCACAAAACCATCAGCTTGTGCGACCTTCAGGGCTTCCCACATTTCATCATTCGTCGCATCGGCCCTTCCATATTTGAGATTACTTTCAACGGTGCCGCCAAAGAGAAATGCTCGTTGTGGGACAAATCCGATTTCAGACCAAACGCTTTCTAGGCTTTGATCGCGAACATCTACGCCATCCATAAGTACTTGCCCGGCAGTGGCGTCAATAAAACGAGGGATCAGATTGAGTAGCGTTGTTTTTCCAGAACCTGTGGATCCAACAATTGCTGTCATTTTTCCGGGGTTGGCGGTAAATGAGATTCCAGAAAGAACAGGATGTTCGGCACCTGGATAGCGAAATTCGACATCTTTAAATTCGATAACGCCTTTGCGTACTTTAATGATTTTAGGTGAAGTGGATTCAATAACCGATGAATCGGTCATTAATACTTCTTGGATGCGCTCGGCTGATGCTTCGGCGCGAGGAATCATCATCGACATCATTACAGCCATCATGACGCTCATCAAAATCTGCATAATGTAAGAGAGAAAAGCGGTGAGATTTCCGATTGGCATCGCGCCTGTGTCAATGAGCTTTGCACCAAACCAAATTACGGCAATCGATGACATGTTCAATATAAAAGTAAGCGCCGGAAACATCACTGCAAATGTGCGGGTCACGCTTAACGTTGTTTGCATTAACTCATCATTGGCGCCGGCAAAACGTTCTTCTTCGTATTTTGTTTTTACGAATGCGCGAATGACTCGTACGCCAGCAATTTGTTCACGAAGGACAAGGTTGATTCGGTCAATGCGAATCTGCATAACGCGAAAAAGGGGAACGATGCGGCGAAGGAGCCAGTAAATGAGCGCTCCCATAACGGGAACAGCAATAAGAAGTAGCCCAGAAAGTTTGACGTTTGTTTTAAGCGCCATAATGACTGCGCCGACTCCTGTAATCGGGGCGCCGACCATCATCGTGAGTCCCATGAAAAGAATCATCTGGACTTGTTGAACGTCATTTGTGTTACGTGTAATAAGAGATGGCGCGCCGAATTTATTGAGTTCACGCGTGCTAAATCGCTCTACAGAAACGAAAACAGATTTACGAAGATCGCGGCCAAATGACATCGCTACTTTGGAGCTGAAGTATGCGATTACTACGGATGCGCCGATAATGAGCGCGGATACCGCCAACATGATGGCGCCGATTTTCCAGATATAACCAATATCCCCTTTTGCTACGCCATTGTTAATGAGGTCAGCATTGAGATTAGGTAGGTAAAGATTGCCGATGGATTGAACGAGCAAAAGGAAAATAACAATCCATACGGTGCGCTTGTATGGCTGTAAGTACTCGCGAAGTGTCTGCAGTAACAAGGGAAAACTCCTATTTTCTGTTAGGCCCAGTATTCCACTAAAGTTTGGGTATGGCTGACTTCCAAGTAAATGACGAAGAGCTCAAGGCCCGCCTTGATCCACTTTCTTACGATGTGCTGCGCAATGGCGCTACCGAGCGTCCGTTCACGGGTGAGTACACCGATACCGACAAAGTTGGAAGTTATCGCTGCAAGGCATGCGGAAATGAACTTTTTAAGAGCGAGACAAAGTTCCATTCTGGTTGTGGCTGGCCTTCTTTTTATGCCCCTACCGCAGATGACGCAGTCACTTTGATTGAAGATCGTTCACTAGCGCCACGAATTCGCACTGAAGTTCGTTGCGCAAAGTGTGACTCTCATTTGGGCCACGTTTTTAAGGGCGAGGGTTATGACGTTCCAACAGATGAGCGTTGGTGTATTAATTCGGTCTCACTTATTCTTGAAGACAATTAACGAATATATTTTGCAAATTCGACCTTGATACAAAGGTCTTGAACAACATCCATTCCAGCGCTCACTCCGCGAGCAGCTTGTGTTGCCTCACTAATTCCTAGCTGCATCCAAAATGCTTTTGCACCAACGTCTATTGCCTCGTCCATGACCACTTCTATATCGGATGGCTTTCTAAAGACATCGACAAGATCAATTGCAACAGGAATATCTTTCAGCGACTTGTAAGACTTTTGCCCTAAAACTTCTTCCAGAAGTGGATTCACAAAATAGAGCTCATAATCAGAATTCTCCTGCAAATACTTTGAGACTCCATTGCTGGCACGGTCTGGCTTATCGGATACGCCTATGACCGCAACGGTCTTGGCAGATTTCAACAGCGCAGCGACATCAGCAGGCTCTGTAAGTAATTTACCCATGGCTTCACTATAGGTGAGAGAATTCCCCCATGAAAAGAATTTTCAAGAAGGTTCTCAAGCCTTTCTTGGATCGGCGAAATTGGCTCCGACAAATCTCTGTCGCTGCCATTGCCGCGGCCACCGCTTGGCTTGTGGGTGGTTCACTTCTTAAAAATGGTGGAGTTGTAGCGGCAATTGTCTGCTCACTCACTATCCGTATTAGCTTGCATAAATCAGTGCGCGAAGGCTTTGGGCAAATTGTCGGTACTGCGATTGGCGCAACAATCGCACTGATAACGGTCAATCTTTTTAATCTGGGATTCATTTCTATTGCTATAACAATGCTGCTTTGCGCTGTTATTGCTCGCGCTCTTCGTCTTGATGAAGTGGCATCCATCAACGTTCCCGTAACAGCGCTCATTGTGATGGGCCCTGGAATAAGTGAAACCACTGCGATTAGTCGTTTGATCTCGACGTTGATCGGCGCTTCGATAGCGATTGCTTTCTCCTACTTTTCACATCCTTCAACCCCCGCAGGTCGTACCATCGAACAAATCAAAAGTATTGGGCGCAAGAGTTCCAAATTACTTTCAGATATCTCTAATGGACTTCGCGCCGATTACACCCAACAAGATGCAGGTAAATGGTTGACTCGAGGCCGAGCACTTATTGAAATGATTCCTACTATTCGATCTCAAGCCGATGAAGCGACGAGTTATGCAAAGTGGTCACCACTTGCACCACTGGATGAAGCCCAACTACTTGCTCTTCGCGCAACTGCTATGGAACATACTGTTGTACAAATCCGCGGAATAGCTCGTGCTCTTTTCGATGCAGTCATTGAAGGAGATCTCCCTGAAGATATCCGCCTCGAGATTGCAACTGCGCTAAAAGCCGCGAGCCTTGCAATCACATCCAAGATCGATGGCGTTGGGGAAAAATATCAATTCGTCGATGTCACCATTACAGATGACTTGCGAATTCAGGCAAAGACTTTGAGCAATACTTTGCTGGCGCATAACAAAAAAATCTCGCACGAACAGATGCTCCGATGCATGAGTATTGCTTCAAACATCAAGATCATCTCGGATTCACTCGATGAATCCTCTCCAGCTCTTGGAACCCTTGGAGACATAAATCCCGAAGAGGATTAGACTTCACAAATGCCTCTAGATTCCGCCAATCCCTTCGCACAACGCAGCACCCTTGAATACGAGTTGCCACCATTTGCACTCATTAAAGAAGAGCATTACCTACCTGCTTTTTATGGCGGATGCGAAGAGCAGCTAATGGAAGTTGATGCGATTATCGCTTCAGGAGAAGCAACATTTGAAAACACGTTGGTGGCGCTAGAAAAAAGCGGTCAGACTCTTGGACGAATGCTTCAGGTTTTCTATAACAAGTCATCCAGTGATACCAGTGATTCTCTTATTGCGATTGAAGAAGAAATGGCGCCAAAGCTTGCGGCTCATTCAGATGCGATCAAACTCAATCCAAAACTCTTCTCGCGTGTTAAGAAGTTGTATGAGAGCCGTGCATCACTTGGTCTTAATGAAGAAGATGCAAATCTGCTCGATAAGTACTACACAGATTTCATTCATGCCGGTGCCCACTTGACCGAGGCACAACGCGAGACTCTAAAAGGATTGAACGAGCAGATTTCTAAACTCCAGACCCAATTTGATAAGAGCCTTCTTGCTGACACAAATGACCTAGCCGTTATTGTGGAAGATGTAAAAGAGCTTGATGGGTTGAGCGAGAATGAAATCGCTGCCTGCGCGGCCGCTGCAAAAGATCGTGGTCTTGAAGGAAAGTATTTAATCGGGGCCGTGAACTTCAGTGGCAATCCACTACTTGCGTCCCTTAAAAATCGTGAACTTCGCAAGAAGATTATGCAGAACTCGTTGATGAAGGCAAACCGCGGAAATGAAAATGACACAAAGAAATTTCTAGTGGAGCTAGCAACCCTTCGCGCACAACGCGCAAAATTGTTTGGCGTTGATAATCACGCGCAATATTCACTTCAGACTTCCACAGCAAAGAGCCCGGTCAACGTTCACAAGATGCTTCGCCAGATCGCGCCGGCTGCCGTACGTAACGCAAAAGCAGAGGGTGCCGATCTTCAAAAAGCCATTGGTGAGGCGTTCACACTTGAATCTTGGGATTGGGATTTGTATACAGAACAGGTTCGCCTAGAGAAATACAACGTTGATACAACTGCGATGCGGCCATACTTCGAACTCGAGCGCGTTCTGGCTGATGGTGTTTTCTTTGCGGCAAATAAGTTATTTGGTATTTCTTTTAAAGAGCGCAAGGACCTTGTTACATACCATCCTGAGGCACGCGCTTTTGAGGTTTTTAATGAAGATGGAGCCAAGATGGGACTCTTTATTGCTGATTTCTATACTCGCGATTCCAAGCATGGCGGGGCGTGGATGAACAACCTCGTCGACCAGAACTTCCTCTTTAATCAGTTGCCTGTTGTAGTAAATAACCTCAATATTCCAAAGCCTCCAGACGGGCAACCAACGCTGCTTACCTTTGATGAGATCACAACGCTCTTCCACGAATTTGGTCACGCACTCCATGGATTGCTCTCCAAAGTCACTTACATCCGCACATCAGGAACAAATGTGGAACGCGATTTTGTTGAGTTCCCATCACAAGTAAATGAAATGTGGATCTTGTGGCCAGAAGTCGTACAGAATTATGCGCGCCATTTTGAAACCGGAGAAAAGTTGCCACAAGAGTGGATCGATAATCTTGAAGCATCAAAGACTTTCAATGAAGGTCATGCAACAACGAGTTACCTCGCAGCTGCGATTCTTGATCTTGCTTGGCATGAAATCGAGGAAGGCCAAACAATTGGTGATGTTGTTGCCTTCGAGAAGAAAGCAATCGAAGATTACGGCCTAGATTATTCACCGGTCCCAACCCGATATCGCTCCACATATTTCTCCCACATTTTCGCAGGCGGATATTCCGCTGGGTACTACGGTTACGTATGGTCTGAGATTTTGGATGCAGAGACCGTGGATTGGTTTAAAGAAAACGGCGGACTAACTCGCAAAAATGGGCAACACTTCCGGGATCAGTTATTGGGGCGCGGTGGTTCGATTGATTCTATGCAAATGTTCAAGAACTTCCGCGGACGCGAAGCCACGATTGAACCTCTGTTGAAGCGTCGCGGGTTGAACTAATTACTTTTGCTTGTAGCACATTTCTTTAATTGTGCTACATTTGCTCAATGGATGCACTTAATACAACAAGCTCTGTAGGGGTTCGCGAACTTCGCCAAGAGGCCAGCGCCTTGCTCCGTCGCGTAAAGAACGGGGAGATCGTTGAAATTACCGAACACGGCACTCCGGTCGCGCGTTTGGTCCCAATTCAAGAATCAGAATATGAAGATTGGATAGTCGCGCAGTTACTTCGCGCCTCTAAGAAACCGAATAGTTTAGGAAAAATCAAACCTTTCAAACTCCCATCTGGAGTCTCTGCATCAAACGTTTTGCTGAAAATGAGGGCTGAGGAAAGATTTTGAATTACTACTTTGATTCCTCCGCAATCATCAAGTTTGTGGTTGAGGAGAAGGAATCAAGTGCGCTAAGAAAATTGAAGATTACCCACCCGTTTACTTCTTCATTAACTCGCCTCGAAGTCTTGCGAACCATGGACCGCTTGGGATTTAGAGACCTTGCTACGACAAAGGCAACACTGTTGAGCTTAGATTATCTAGAGCTGAATGAGGTTGTTACCGGGATTGCGGAAAATTTTCGAGGATTGAATATGTTGCGTTCACTAGATGCTCTCCACCTAGCAACTGCGCAATTAGTTAAGAATAAAATTGAGGCAATCGTTACTTATGATCAAGACATGCGCAACGCAGCAGAACTACTTGGTTTTCAAGTAATTTCGCCAAAATAGATTTTTCAGGCAATCTCCTGCTGGCCGCTAGCTACTTTTGCTTGTACCCCGCAGGACAGGCTGGCTTTCCTCCAGTCACTTTCTTGCTTAGCCCTCCTTTTACGCAAGTAATCGTCTTGGTCGCCCCAGGCTTTGCTGGTGCCTTTGGAGCAGCTGGCGTGGAAGTATCAGGAGCCTTCGTTGCCGGAACCGCTGCCTTTGCAGCCTGGAAAAGTTTCACCTTAATTGTTAAAGAATCATAAGTGAATCCAGCCGAGGTTAATCGTAGGAAACCGCCAGTATCGTTCACTAACGAAGTCGCAACCTTGCTCGTACCGTCTGCAGCAATAATTGAAATCGTTGCATTGATTGCAGCTTTCGTGAATCCGTAAAGACACTGAGCTAGCGTGTCTGCAATTTGCAACGTATAAACACCTTGCAATGTTTGGCCCGTCTTCGAATAATGCGGGGCAGTCACTTTGTAATCCAAAGTTTCTGCAGTCGAATCATAAGTTGGTGGGCCAGAAATATATTCCGTAGCGTTTGTTGCTACAACACCAATTAGTGAACCGCCAGACGCTTGGAAGCATTGCGCTGGATTTTTTCCACCTCCACCTTGTCCTTGTTGTGGTGCTCCACCTTGTCCTTGTTGTGGTGCTCCACCTTGTCCTTGTTGT
>CAIMSI010000027.1 GCA_903844115.1 uncultured Actinomycetes bacterium | reverse complement strand
CGTTCCAACTTCTTCACTTGATATTAAAGAGCGTTGGCCAATCCACCGCACAGCACCAGCATTTGATCAACTCGAGTCAAAGACCGAGATGTTTGAAACAGGTATCAAAGTTATCGATCTTCTTACACCGTATGTACGTGGCGGAAAGATCGGTCTCTTCGGCGGAGCCGGTGTTGGTAAGACAGTTTTGATTCAAGAAATGATTTACCGTGTTGCTGAAAACTTTGGTGGCGTATCAGTATTCGCCGGAGTTGGAGAACGTACACGTGAAGGTAACGACCTCTTCCTTGAAATGACAGAAACCGGCGTTATCAATAAAACTGCTTTGGTCTTTGGTCAGATGGATGAGCCACCTGGCACGCGTCTTCGCGTTGCTCTCTCTGCTTTGACCATGGCCGAATATTTCCGCGATGTTCAAAAGCAGGACGTACTTCTCTTCATCGACAATATCTTCCGTTTCACACAAGCAGGTTCGGAAGTATCAACACTTCTTGGCCGTATGCCATCTGCTGTGGGTTACCAGCCAACACTTGCTGATGAAATGGGTCAGTTGCAAGAGCGCATTACCTCAACACGTGGTCACTCGATTACATCAATGCAGGCAATTTATGTACCTGCCGATGACATCACCGACCCAGCTCCGCACACAACATTCGCCCACTTGGATGCAACAACAGTGTTGTCTCGTCCAATTTCAGAGCTCGGTATCTACCCTGCGGTGGATCCTCTCGATTCATCTTCACGTATTTTGGATCCACGTTACATCGGTGAGCACCACTTCCGTGTTGCAAACCGTGTGAAGCAGATTCTTCAGCGCTACAAAGACCTACAAGACATCATCGCTATCTTGGGTATTGATGAATTGTCAGAAGAAGATCGTATTTTGGTTGGACGTGCTCGTCGTATCCAGCGCTTCCTTTCACAGAATACTTTCGTTGCAAAGGTCTTTACAGGCATCGAGGGCTCATTCGTTCCGCTTTCAGAAACAATCGAAGCATTCGAAGCACTTGCTGACGGAAAGTATGACCACGTTCCAGAGCAGGCATTCTTTATGTGTGGCGGTCTAGAAGACGTCGAACGTAAAGCTGCTGAATTGGCCGCATCGGTTAAGGGTTAATTTAAATGGCAACATCAAATCTGACTGTTGAAGTTGTATCTCCAGACAAGCGCGTCTGGTCTGGAGAAGCAACGATGGTTTCAGCTCGTACTCTTGAAGGCGATATTGGAATATTGCCTGACCACGCACCGCTTCTAGGCGTGTTGGTTGATGGAAAAGTTGAGATCAAGGTAGTCGGCGGAGAAAAAGTAGAATTCACAATCAATGGTGGATTTCTTTCGGTATCGCATAACCGCGTTTCAGTTTTAGGGCAAGCTTCAGAATAAACCTGAGTTAATCAGTAATACGCGAAACCTTTGCGCCTAAAGTGCGCAGATTTTCTGCAAAATCGGTATATCCACGGTCCACATGAAAGCCATCTTCGACAATCGTGATGCCTTCACTTACTAGGCCAGCTAGAACCAGCCCCGCTCCAGCTCGAATATCCGTCGCTGCAACAGGTGCGCCAGAGAGAACCGGAACGCCATGGATAGCCGCATGGTGACCATCAACAGTGATGTTTGCGCCTAAACGCTTGAGCTCATTGACGAACATAAAACGGCCTTCAAAAACATTTTCCGTCACCATTGATTGGCCTTCTGCAATTGCATTAAGACAAATAGCCATTGGTTGCAGGTCGGTTGGGAATCCTGGATAGGGAAGTGTCGCAATATCGATTGCGTGAGGCCTACGGTCCATCTTTACTCGGAAGCCATTTGATGTGGTTGTGATTACTGCGCCTGCTTGAACAAGTTTCTCAAGTGGAAGTTCAAGGTGATCTTCACGGCCACCAATAATTGTTATGTCGCCCTGTGTCATAACCGCTGCAAACGCCCAGGTACCGGCAACAATGCGGTCTGGCAGCGTTGTGTGCGTTGTAGGTTGAAGCTTGCTCACGCCAGTAATGGTGATCAGAGATGTTCCGAGCCCCTCAATTTTTGCTCCCATGGATTTCAGGAATTCACCGAGGTCAACAACATCTGGTTCGCGCGCCGCGTTATCGATTGTTGTGACACCGCGGGCTAAAACTGCAGCAGTCATAATATTTTCAGTTGCCCCGACACTTGGAAAATTGAGAGAAATGTTGGCACCCTTGAGCCCGTCAGGTGCAGTGGCAATGACATACCCGTGTTCAGAGTGCGCTTGTGCGCCAAGATCCTGAAGCCCTTGAATATGAAAATCTAATCCACGAGATCCGATCGCGTCGCCTCCAGGAAGTGCAACTTCGGCTTTTCCTAAGCGCGTGAGCAGTGGTCCTAAAACATTGATAGAAGCGCGAAGTTTACGGACAAGGTTGTATTCGGCGCGGTGTGCTGGATTCTCGGGGACATCGATTGAAAGAGTTTGTGTTGAATTTTCGTAGTCAACTGTGCAACCAAGGCTACGAAGTAGGTCAGACATGATTTCTACATCGGCGATCCCCGGGACATTATGCAAGGTCGTCTTGCCCGTAGCCAGCAGCGCCGCCGCCATAAGTTTCAGAGCAGAATTCTTGGCACCTGAGAGGGTTACAGAACCTTCGAGGCGAGCAGGCCCGTGTACCTCATAGGAGAGGGATTGCGTTGCGCTCATGCGTCTATCTTATAGGCTGCGCCCATGGTAAATCTGACACGCATCTATACAAAAACAGGCGATGACGGCACCACTTCTCTGGGAGACATGAGCCGTACCTCAAAAAATGACCCGCGCTTGGAGGCATACGCAACGGTGGATGAAGCAAACTCATCCATAGGCGTGGCTTTGGCGTTGGGAAATTTAAACAATCCCAAAATTCAATCGCTATTGATACGTATTCAAAATGATTTGTTTGACGTAGGCGCAGATCTTTGTACGCCAGTGATTGACGATCCTAAAGTTGAACCACTTCGCGTACTTCAATCACAGATTGATTATCTTGAAGAGCAAATAGATCTTTATAACTCGGATCTTGCTGAGCTTCGTTCTTTTGTACTTCCTTCTGGAACTCCAGGCTCGGCTCTTCTTCATATTTCACGCACAATTGTTCGTCGTGCCGAGCGTGCAACATGGAATGCAATTCACTCATTTGGTGCCGGTGTAAATCCACTCACTGCAAAATATTTAAATCGACTCTCGGATCTTCTCTTTGTTCTGGCTCGTGTTTGTAATAAAGAACAGGGAGATGTTCTCTGGGTACCAGGAGCTAATCGTTAACGATTAGTTATTGGCGTATAAACGTTGCTTGGAATTGTCTCCGTTGGCGAACTGAGCCAACATTTCACGTTAATTGCGCCAACTGTTAGGTTATAAGCCGTTAGCTCATTGGAGACTCGAGCGGGCAGTTGATCGCGTTGATCTTGAGCGGCAGTGGCGGTGATTAATCCATCGGCTAATCGGGCGTCTATTTCTTTCTTTTCAGCTGCAGTAATTGCGCTCACAACTAGATTGATCTTGGAGCCAGCAATTTGTCTCAAACTTTGCCCCAAGGAAATTTGAGTATAAAACTTATCTCGCTTAAGTCCCAAGGTCGTCAGAATCAAATCTTCATTTGGTATGAGCGGCTCAGTGCTGAGAAGGAAGATTGGCGCCACGGTATGGGCAGATGTTCCGTTTACGAGAGTTCTCAATGTTCCATATGGGAGATACGTCGTAATATCGGCGTAGCTTGGCCCAAACACACTCGCACTGATTTCCCACCATGTGCAATCGGTGGCTGACGCAACATAAACAGCTCCGCACGCACTTGCTTCACAAGTTGCTACAGTTTTTCCTAAAGTTGTTTTTGCGGAAAGTAAACCAACTAATTCAGTTCCACTTGGAACTCGGGCATAGACCCCATTATTTTCAACAAAACCCTTGGGTGGCCAGACCGGCTTAGGCGCAGGGGTTAGCTTTACTTTCTTTGGAACATAAACTTTGCGCTTTTTCGCTACTGGCTTT
>CAIMSI010000026.1 GCA_903844115.1 uncultured Actinomycetes bacterium | reverse complement strand
TAGATTTAGACGCAGTAATCCTTGGCGGGGGCGTAGCAGAGAGTGGGGAAATATTCTGGGAACCACTTCAAGAGGCGTTCGCGCAAAGCAAAGCACATAATAAATTTTTGAAGGTGAAAGAAATAAGTTCTTGCGAGTTAGGTAAGGACGCTGGGTTAATTGGAGCAGGACTACACGGAATGATTTAGGCTTGTTTTTTTCTATTTGCCCACACAGTAAATTGGTGAACCAGAATTCCACCAACTAAAGCCCAAAATGGGGCTGCGATACTAAAGAACTTGATTCCAGAAACAGAGATCAATAACGCCGCGATTCCGGCATCTCGATATTCTGGATTTACTAGCGCTTCATCAATGGATGAAGAAATTGTAGGAATAAGTGCTAATCCAGCCAAGACCGCGAGTAGAACGGTTGGCAAAGTATTGAGGAATCCTGTTTCTACGCCGGCGTACAAGCCAAGTGCTATATAAACAATTCCCGATGTAATACCTGCGAAGTATCTAGTTTTTGGATTAGGGTCCGCGTCAGGCCCGCAACCTATAGCTGCTGTCATTGCGGCGCAGTTCACGCCACTTCCACCGAATCCAGCTGAGAGAAACGATAGAACACCGCCAACTGTGACGATTGCATTTACAGGAGCTTCATAATTCATATTAAGAAGTACTGCTGATCCTGTAGCGAATTGCGTTGTCATCACAAGAAGAAAGATTGGCAACGCCAGGTTAATGGCCGATGCAACAGTAAATGTTGGGTTTGTCCAAATTGGGTGAACTAAATTTGCGTGAATGTGTGGATTCACAAGTTTATGCTGAATCGCAGCTACTGCTAATCCTGCAAGGAGCGCGAAAACAATGGTTGCTCGAAACTTGAATGCTCGACCAGCAAAGAAAATAACAATCATTGGTAGGGCAATCCACGGCCCGCTTCGTACCGAAGAAAAAGCAGTAACGCCGAAATTAAAAAGCACACCACCGAGCATTGCCATCACAACCGGACGCGGCACTAGGTGAATAAATTTGCTAAATAATCCGCTCATGCCCAGTGCAGTAACAGCAAGGGATGCAATAAAAAAAGCTCCGACAACTTCATGAAATGGATGGGTCGCAAGACTGTCGACAAGCAGAGCCGTTGTCGCTGATCCCCATGCACCGATAATTGGCATTCGATAACGCAGCGTTAAAACTAAACCGAAGATTCCAGATCCAAGAAAAATTGTCCAGAGCCAGGAATTAGTTTGGGCTTCAGACAAATGTCCGGCTTGTGCTGCTTGGAATAAAATAGCAACGGGACCCGTCACTGAAATGAGAACGGCTAGGAATCCGGCGAGAAGAGCGCTCCACGTGGCTGATTTCTTTATATCAAGTGCGTTATTACGGATGGCCTGGAAAACAGGCACATTGGTGGTTCCCATCTCGGACATGCATGAATTCTAGTGTCGATGCTTAATAATGCGGCTCGCTGAGGTAATCCAGCACCCACTATTAACCTGTAAACTCTGCTCACCACTTGGAGACGTCGCATAGCCCGGTCGAGTGCGCCTCACTGCTAACGAGGTAAGGGGTAAAACCCTTCAAGAGTTCAAATCTCTTCGTCTCCGCCAGAAAAAT
>CAIMSI010000025.1 GCA_903844115.1 uncultured Actinomycetes bacterium | reverse complement strand
GGCTTCACCGGATTAGCGGGATTAGCGGGATTAGCGGGATTAGCGGGATTAGCGGGATTAACTCCACTTGGTGGACGATTGCCGCCAGTTCCGCCAGTTCCGCCGAATCCACCGCGACCAAATGCCGGACGAAGTGGTGCGCATTTATCGAGCGCTGCTTGTTGTTCTGGAGTTAAAGTTGGTCGAGTTGGTTGTGGAAAATTAGTTGGTGGCGAGGTTGGTCGCGAGGTTGGTGCACCCGTTGGTCGAGCTCCATTATTTGCACCAGCGCCACGGCCAAAACCACCACGACCAAATTGTGGAAGTTTCACACCAGTAGCAGTAAGGCAATCTTGATATTTTTGCATTGCGGCTTGACGCGCTGGATCCATGGTGCGATTTTCATCGCCACCGGGAATTGTTGGACGAGTTCCACCTAGCATCGGTTTTGCTGGAGTTGCTGGTTTGGCCGCAACTTTTGGCTTACTTGCCTTACTTGGCTTACTTGGAGAAGCAGGAGCAGCATGAGCGCTATTGATTTCCAAGCCGATCGCCAGCGTCACAAGCAAAAGTGGTGCGGTGATGAAGGCAATGATGCGCAATGCCGAGTTCATATTTGGGTTTCTCATAGGCGAAAGGGTAGAGCCCCAGCCATAAGCGAGAAAGTCGTTATACACATTTTTCCCCTGTGGAATCTCTGTGAATTTGAGTCATGATGAACCATTACGCTTATCCAATGACTTCGGCATCCGGTACAGGTAATCCAGGTAATTCTGGAAATAAAGTCCTGGCCTCACTTCCTGTCGGGCAGCGCGTAGGCATCGCATTTTCAGGCGGACTAGATACCTCAGTTGCAGTTGCATGGATGCGCGCAAAAGGTGCAATCCCATTTACATACACAGCAGACCTTGGTCAATACGATGAACCAGATATCGCTTCGGTTCCCGATCGCGCAAAAGCGTATGGCGCCGAAGGTGCCCGCTTGATTGACTGCCGTGAACCACTCGTCGAGGAAGGCCTCGTTGCAATTGCTTGTGGAGCATTTCATATTCGATCAGGTGGAAAACAATATTTCAACACAACGCCTCTTGGCCGCGCAGTAACTGGAACTCTCCTTGTGCGTGCGATGCTCAAAGATGATGTTTCAATTTGGGGCGATGGTTCCACCTACAAGGGCAACGATATTGAACGTTTTTATCGTTATGGTCTTTTAGCAAATCCAAAGCTGCGTATTTATAAGCCGTGGCTTGATGCAGATTTTGTTCGCGAACTTGGTGGTCGTAAAGAAATGTCTGAGTGGCTTGTAAAGAATAAACTTCCGTACCGCGACAGTGTTGAGAAGGCTTATTCGACTGACGCAAATATTTTGGGTGCAACTCATGAAGCGAAAGATCTTGAAAACCTTGACGCATCTATAGAGCTTGTAGAACCAATCATGGGTGTGAAATTCTGGGATTCAAAGGTCAAGATTGAATCAGAAGATGTTCGCATCGAATTTGTTCAAGGACGTCCCGTTTCGATTAACGGTAAAACATTCACTGATGTTGTGGCTCTGATGGATGAAGCAAATAAAATTGGCGGACGCCATGGTCTTGGAATGGCTGATCAAATTGAAAATCGTATTATTGAAGCAAAGTCACGCGGAATTTATGAAGCCCCTGGAATGGCGCTTCTATTTATTGCTTACGAACGATTGATTTCTGCAATTCACAACGAAGATACCATCGCGAATTATCATGCCGAAGGTCGTCGCCTAGGTCGCTTGTTGTACGAAGGTCGTTGGTTTGACCCACAAGCGCTCATGCTTCGAGAGTCACTTCAACGTTGGGTTGCATCTGCAGTCACGGGAGAGGTCACCATTCGACTTCGCAGGGGCGATGATTTCAGCATTATCAATACAACAGGCCCAGCACTTTCCTACCATCCAGATAAGTTATCGATGGAACGGACGGAAGATGCGGCATTTGGCCCAGCTGATCGCATTGGTCAATTAACGATGCGCAATTTGGATATAGCCGATACTCGCGCGAAACTGGAGATGTATACGCGCCAAGGTCAGATTTCGGGCGACGGCCCCTTCAAACTTTTGGGGGAACTCGAGTAACTCGAGTATTTAGAACTGTTGTTGCTGCTCCATCATGCGAGCGCGATTACGAGCTGCACGGCGCTTCATAGCCCGACGCTCATCTTCAGAAAGTCCGCCCCATACGCCAGCGTCTTGCCCTGATTCAATTGCCCAAGCCAAGCAGGCATCCTTTACTGAGCAACGCATGCAAACCTTTTTAGCTTCTTCAATTTGAGCGATTGCTGGGCCAGTATTTCCGATAGGGAAAAAGAGCTCTGGATCTTCATCTCGGCAAGCCGATTCGTGTCGCCAATCCATGGCTCGTATCTCCTTAATTACTCACAGACTGCAGTTCGGGGAATCGAACTGCCAGCCGTTACAACTAGTTTTCAACCTGTTTTTCCACAGTTACCCGTAGATTTATTCCACAGTTACCCATGGAAATGCCGGAATCATTTCATCATTGAAACGGTTGAATCCGGATTATGAAGCAAAATACTCGCGCTCCTGAGTGAAGCGCACGCCGTATTCTCCCGCGAATCTCTTCACATAACAAGGGTGAAACAGAAAAGATTCCTTAATTTTTCCTAAAATTGATGTGATTTACTTCTAGTTGCGAGAGATCGGGCCATCGAAATGTTTGTATTTTGTGCCCTCGGCAGGAATCGAACCTGCGCACCTGCCTTCGGAGGGCAGTGCTCTATCCCCTGAGCTACGAGGGCGTTTGTGGCGCCAGTACGCAACTCTATTAGAAAGTGGAAGAATTGCAGCATGAGCCAGAACCCAAGTCAGCCTGAAAATCAGATCGCATATTTCGCCACCGGATGTTTCTGGGGAGCCGAGCGCCGCTTTTGGCAGATGGATGGAGTAGTTGAGACATCCGTGGGTTACATGGGTGGAAACAAAGCCGAACCAACTTACAAAGAGGTTTGCACCGGAGAAACCGGTCATGCTGAAATGGTTAAGGTAGTTTTTAATTCTAGCGTTGTCACTTACAACCGTTTACTCCAAGAATTCTGGACGATGCATGATCCAACTTCGCTGAATAAGCAAGGTGGCGATATCGGAACCCAATATCGAAGTGCTATTTATACAACTACTCCCGACCAACTTATTGAAGCGGTAAATACACGCGATAGATACGAGGAAGTCCTAATTCAAAATGGCATGGATAAAATTTGTACTGAAATTCAAGAAGCTGATGGCCATGAATACTGGCTCGCTGAGGAATACCACCAGCGTTATCTGGAGAAGAATCCGAACGGTTATGATTGTCATTCATCAACGGGTGTCGCTTTTCCCATTCTCGTGAATTAATTCGGATTTAAAGGTCAGTAGCTCGCCAGCAGTACCAAGCTACGACTGATTGAAATCCCGCAAATTGCTCCCCGAGGAGATCAAGTCTCCTCGCTTCAATTTCAACTTTCTTTCCGTGTACTAGCTGCCAACCCTTTCGGACTGCCAAGTCTCCAACTGGCCACACATCTAATCTTCCAAGGTGGAATATTAAGAACATTTCAACAGTCCATCTCCCAATTCCCGTGATCTTGATGAGCTCCTTTGATATCTCCGTATTTGATTTCCGGCTCAGATTCTTGAAATTGATTTCTCCAGAAATGGAGGCTTCGGCCAGTTCCTTGATAGCTCGAGTCTTTACATTAGTTAAGCCGGCGCTGCGAAGTTTTTCATGCGATAAACGTGCAAGGCTTTCTGCTGTTAACTCACCTTTGCCAAGTTCTCGAACCCGAGCAGTGATTGTGTCTGCAGCCTTTGTCGAAATAAGTTGAGAGAGAATTGATTCAACAAGTGTTTCAAAGTGTCCGTGTTTAGGACGCTTGAGTCCAATTGTGCATAGCGGAGAAGCCTTAATGATTGCCTTGAACGCTGGGTCAGCTTTAACAATCTTTTTACTGATTGCAAGCATTTGGGCTTGAGATGTAAGTGCCACGCCTTCACTTTAGTCTGATTCAGGCAAACTCAGCCAGATTCATCTCGCCGATATTGCTAGAGTTCTGACAATGAGCACGTCTTCTTCTATGAGTCTCCACATCTGGGTTATTACCCTGGTGGGATTGACCATTGTTCTTGGATTTGATTTGGCTTTGGCATATTTCAATCGGAACAAAAAAACATCCCTCAAATCTGCAACGTTTTGGACTCTCTTCTATGTGGGATTGGCCATCATTTTCGGACTTTCACTTGCCGCATGGGCGAGTGAAGGAGCGCGGAGTGAATTCTTTGCAGGTTGGATTACCGAATATTCACTTTCCTTTGACAATCTGTTTGTCTTTATTCTGATTTTGGCTCGGCTACAAGTTCCGGAAGAAAAAGAAGAGTTAGTACTTCTTATCGGAATTGTTTCCTCACTATTTCTTCGAGGCATATTTATTGCTGGCGGTTCGGCGCTTGTGAACCGATACTCATGGATCTTCTATTTCTTTGGCTTATTCCTTATCTATACAGCAATTTCGTTATTCCGAGAAAACGAATCGGAGGAGTGGAAGGAAGGGCGATTGATCTCCTTCATTCGGAGAAAAGGTGCCTCTACTTTCGTTCTGGCTCTCATCGCGATTTCTACTACAAATGTCCTCTTTGCCTTTGACTCGATTCCCGCAATTTTCGGGTTAACAAAGAATCCCTACATCATCGTCACAGCAAATGTTTTTGCATTGATGGGACTACGCCAGTTGTACTTCCTTATCGGTGGGCTGATGAAAAAATTGGTTTACCTTACTGAAGGTCTATCACTCATACTTGCTTTTATCGGAGTCAAGTTAGTACTCGAAGCAGCCGTGACGGGAGGCCATCACAAGATTTTGGGTATAGCGATTCCTGAAATTTCTTTGAGTGTAAGTCTTGGATTTATTTTGATTGTTTTAGCCACAACCGCGATTGTGAGTCTGGCTGCGGCTAAGCGCGCAGAGCAAGGAAGCTAGAGAAGCTAGGAAAACTAGAAAAATCTAGAAATAACCATCTATTGGTGGAATACTGGCGATGTGCAACGACTTCAAGGCCTGCCTCTCTCGGAATTGCAGAAGCGACTTTCTACTAAATGGCGAGAATTTCCTCATGACGTTTTGCCACTTCCTGTAGCTGAGATGGATTTTGAAATTGCAGAGCCAATTCGAGCGCAGCTCATTGACATGCTCACTCGCTCCGATACTGGCTACCTTGGGTTGATCCCCGAACTCGGTACGAGTTTGGCTAAATTTATGAAGGATCGATGGAATTGGGAAGTTGATGTAGAACAGATTTTTCCAGCAACTGATGTCGGTGTTGGTATGGTTGAAATGGCACGTATGTTGATCAAGCCAGGAGATCGAATCGTTGTTGACTCTCCGGTCTACCTTAATTTTGCAAATTGGATTACTGAACTTCATTGCCAGATTGTTGACGTTCCAATGAAGCGAGATGGATTGCACTACACGCTTAATCTTCCGCTAATTGAAGAAGCTTACAAAAATGGCGCTAAGTTACATTTTCTTTGCAATCCACAAAACCCTACCGGGACTGTGCACTCTCGCGAGGAACTGAGTGACCTTGCGCAACTAGCGAAGAAATACAACGTTGCCATATTCAGTGATGAAATCCATGCACCGCTCACTTTTTCCGAAAATGAATTTGTACCTTTTCTTAATGTCAGTGAAACGGCTCGGGAAGTCGGCATCACAGTAACGGCTGCCAGTAAGTCATGGAATATTGCTGGACTCAAGTGCGCAACGATTATCACCCAAAATGAAAAATGGCTCGAAATCGCCAAGTCAATGCCGGGTGCTGTTCACTGGCGCGCTTCACTTTTTGGCGCCTTCGCTGCAGCTCGAGCATACGAATCAGTTGAATGGCTCGATGCCTGCCTAGCAACTCTGGATTACAACCGTAAATTTGTGGCGAAACTCTTGAGTGAAAAGCTGCCCATGGTGGGTTACCGCATTCCAGACACAAGCTACTTAGCATGGTTGGATTTGTCGGCCATGAATCTTGGTGAGAATCCTTCGCAAGTTCTCGTGGAACGAGCCAAGGTGGCGCTCCAAAACGGAAGCTCATATAGCCCAACACATACGCAATTTGCCCGCCTCAACTTCGCAACGAGTGAAGAGATCCTCACGGAAGCTGTAAATCGCATGGCATCTATTCTTTAATATCCGCAAGTAAATGCCCTGTACGATTCTCGAATGAGCGAACAGAAGAAGCCGGATCCGAATCGGAATAAGACATTGCGGCCTGCCTCGACAGTAGTAGCGGCAGGACGCCCTGCGGTGACTGCAGATGGAGATTTAAATCCTTCAATTTCCTTAAGCTCAACTTCTCACGCACCAAATGCCGCAGGAAGCGGATATGGTCGTTACGGCAACCAAACATGGAGCGCGCTAGAAGATGCAATCGGTGCACTCGAAGGCGGCCGAACACTTGCATTTGCTTCGGGCATGGCTGCGATCTCAGCAGCATTTAGTATTTTGCCTCGAGGTGCTGTGATCACTGCCTCAAAACATGGATATAGCGGAACCATGTCATTGCTGAAGAAACTCGTTGCTGATGAACGCATTCAAGTTCGTTATGTAGATGTGGCAAATACACAAGAGGTTCTTGATGCCCTTCCTGGAACAGTATTGCTCTGGCTTGAATCTCCAACAAATCCAGCCTTGGAAGTTGCTGACTTGCCAACAATTATTGCGGCCGCAAAAGCTTTGAATTGTGGAGTTGGAGTGGATAACACTTTCGCAACTGCGCTCAATCAGCAACCTATTGCAATGGGTGCCGATATTTCGATGAACTCGGTTACAAAGTTTCTCTCTGGCCATAGCGATGTATTGATGGGTTCACTATCGACTAATGATGAAGCCCTCTTCACTCGCCTTGAGGATCAACGCAAACTTGGCGGCGCCATACCCGGTCCATTTGAGTGTTGGTTAGCACTTCGCGGATTGCGGACTTTGGCCATTCGACTCAAAGCATCTCAAGAGAACGCTCTTGAGATAGCGACGCGACTTAGCAAGCACGCCAAGGTTGCAAAAGTTCGATATCCAGGATTACCTACAGATGCGCATCACCAGACCGCAAAGAAGTTTATGAAAGGCTTTGGCGCTGTAATTAGTTTTGAAATTCATGGAACTCCAGCAGATGCCGACAAAGTCTGTTCCTCATCAACTTTAATTGCACAGGCAACTTCCCTTGGTGGAGTCGAATCCTTATGGGAACGTCGCCATCGGTGGAGCGCGGAAAGCCCGACCATTCCGGAAAATCTAATTCGACTCTCAGTTGGAATTGAGGATGTCGAGGACATCTGGGCTGATATCGACTCTGCCCTCGGGTATTATTAAGCCATGTTCAAAGCGCTGCGCCGCCTCTTCGGCTTATTTGCACTTCTTGCCGTAATTTTTGGCGCGCTGAAGACAATTTTCGAGTGGCTTGATCAGAACGAGCTTGATAGCGCTGAAATTTTTGAAGACGAAGAGCACGCGCTCTAATGTCGCAAAGTGAGTACGTCCCAGGCACTTGCAATATTGGCCCTGCAGAAATTCGCCGCCGCAGAATTGTTATGTGGCTTGGATGCATTCTCTCCATTGTCACCATCGCAAGTTTCGCGCAAAATAGCTCATCCCGATTTGATCGATTGACCATCATTTTGCCTGCTTTTGTCTTCGCTATCGGATTTGTTCAATCACGCAAAAAGTTTTGCTTAGCCTTTGGATTCATGGGTGCTTTTAACTTTGGAAAAGTAGGCGCCATAACGAAGGTCTTGACCCCCGAACAACGTTCAGCGGACCGCAAAACTGCGTTGGTTCTACTCGGCCAAGCCGCTGCGCTGACAGGAATTATTACACTCGTCACTGTTTTGCTTTACTAATTCACGCGGCTATCTCATTTAATTTTATTAAATTTATTTAGCTCATCAGCTAATCTGCTTTTTGAAGCCTTTAGTTAAGAGAAGATGCAAAAGCACTCCTATGGCGATTCCCCAAATAAGGTCAATAAACAAAACTGCGGACGCTGTAACAATGAGGATAATCTCGTTAGGTCCGGTTGTGCGCAATAGCTCACGTAGCCTTTGTGGAGCAGCAATTCGAATAGATGTGCCAATGAGTACAGCAGCCAGAGTTGCGGTAGGAACGTGAGAAATTACTGGACTTAAAACCGTAATGACCAAAATCAAAAAGAGTGAATGAGTTATTGCTGCAAATCGTGTACTCGCACCCGAACGTACATTCACACTTGTTCTAGCGATGGCTCCCGTTGCCGGAATTCCACCAAAGGCTGATGCAAGAATCGTTGCTAGACCTTGCCCAAAAAGTTCGCGGTTAGGCATGGTCGGAGTTAAATTGCGATGGTGAGCCATTTGATCAGCGACTCTTGCCGAAAGAAGTGATTCAATTCCCGATAGCGCAGCAATTGAAAAGGCGGCATAGGAAAATGCCAACACCGTCATACCTTGAAGACCAAATGTGCGTCCATGAGTGTTGATGAGGGCTTTTGGAATTTCACCAACTTTAGCAACATGAGAATTCCATAATAATCCAGTCATAATAAAGATTGAGAGAAAGCTACCTGGAATGAAAAATGGAATTTTGAAGAATTTAACAGCATGTGGTGTTGCAAATTTAATTGCAAGGGTTGAAAGAACTATGAAAAGTGAGCTCCACTTGATCCCGCTATCCAAAGCTTGCTTCAGTGTTCCCCACGCAACTGGAATAGTTCGCTCACCAGCTGCTTTAGTTACATTGAGGGCGAGTGGAATTTGTTGTAGTCCGATGACCATTGCGATGCCCAGGGTAAAACCTTCCATGACCGACCATGGGACACGATTGATGAGGCTTCCGAGTCCAAAAATACCCGAGAGAGTTACAAGAATTCCGGCGACTATACCCAGCGGAACCAAGACTTTAATTCCATGGTGGGCAACTATCGGTACGAGCACAACTGTCATAGCACCTGTTGGTCCACTGACTTGAAGGTGAGATCCACCAAAAATCGCTGCAACTATTCCCGCAAGAACTGCGGTAATAAGTCCTGCAGATGCTCCTGCCCCCGTTGTGATGCCAAATGCAAGTGCAAGGGGGAGTGCAACAATCCCCACAGTGACTCCAGCGACAAAATCGATTTTCCAGCTTTTTGCAAGACCTGCATAATCCCTATGTGTGGGGAAGAGATTGATCATTTTCAAATTCTCAGGAAACATCATGGTTCATTAACGGTACACCTCATTAGCTTTATTAGTAGATTCCACCTATGAGCGCACGCACTCTTCACATAGTTCTCAATTCAGTCTCTGAGGATTCTCGAGTTCTCAAGTGTGCATGGTCACTTGGCAATGCGGGGTGGGATGTTCTTGTCATCGGCGCATCCCCAACGCCGAAAGATGATCAACTTTCAATTGGTTATGCAAATATTCACTTGCTTGGTTTGAAGCCAGTTATAACTCAAGATTTCTTAGCAAAAGTTTTACGCCGACTTCGTTACTACAAGCGTCGCCTGGAAGCACGCCTGTTGCCTGCGCGCGAACCTGGCATTCCAAACTACGGCCGCGCAGTAAAAGTTATAACTCCCGTTGCTCTGGAATTTAAGCCCGATGTTGTACACGCTCATGATTACACGGCACTTCCTATCGCGGGTGCGATAGTTCAAGCACTTGCTGCTAGCGGTCATAAAGCAGCGCTCATTTATGATGCACACGAATATGTTCCAGGCGTTGCACATCTCAACGCGCCACTGGCAAAACTCTATACAACTCAAGAACGAAAATTTGCCGCACTCTCACAGGCAATTCTTTCGGTTAGCGAAGGAATGAATGAACTTCTCATTCCACATCTGGGAATAACGACGGAACCAGAAATTATTGCAAACGACCCCCTTGTTGAGGGTCAACAAGAATCCAAACGTAATTTGCGCAACGATTGTTCAATTACGCAGGATGTTCCATTACTTGTTTACAGCGGGGCAGTTGCGCCACAACGGGGTGTTGGTGATGTGCTCGAAGCGCTCCGTGCGATGCCTGACGTACACCTTGCTCTTATCGCTAACCCAGCGAACGCGACTGTGATTAGTTATGTCGAGAAGTACGCAGACCTTGCAGATCGCTTCCACGTTTTACCGTATGTACCTAATGCGCAGCTTGTTTCATATATTTCTAGCGCTGACATCGGGTTAATTCCAATTCACCATAAGCTCAATCATGAAATATCGCTCATCACAAAATTTGGTGAATATATGCAGGCTCACTTACCAATCCTTGTGAGCGATGTACGAACCATGAGCGCAGAGGTGCGCCGCCTTGGAAACGGTGAGGTATTTATTGCCCAAGATACAAAGGATTTTATTCGCGCCACCCGCGCCGTACTTGCCAACAAAATGAAGTACGTGAGTGCCTATACACCCGAGGTATTAAGCGAGCGTTCATGGGAGAGACAAGCAGAACGTCTAATCTCCATTTATAACCGTATCGCTCATGTCTCACCGCAGCCTCGCGCGCATAAGCAATTTGAAATAAATTAAGCTATTAACTAGCGAGCTGGGGCGCCTATTACGCGGAAATCAACTCCAGGAAAGTTAGCTGGATCTAAAGCGCGACGACCATCGACAACTGCTTTAACTCCAGGGAAATCCTTAGCTGTGAGAAGTTTGTATTCGCTGTG
>CAIMSI010000024.1 GCA_903844115.1 uncultured Actinomycetes bacterium | reverse complement strand
GATGAGATGGATAAACTCCATCGTGATTTAATTTCAATTCTTGTTGGAGATTCTTGGACATATGGAATCGAATCTGCGATCGACATGACTTTGCTTGGCCGCTACTTTGAAAGATTTGCTGACCATGCTGTTTCTATCAGCCACCGTGTGTATTTCATGGTGACCGGTGAATACGCCACAGAAGAGAAGTAGTTACTTCTTTCCTTGATTTGCCACAGCTGCAATAGCTTCTTTTGCTGCGTCAGGATCTAGATACTCGCCGCCAGTTTTTGTTGGCGCAAATGATTCATTAAGTTCATAAAGCAATGGAATACCAGTTGGAATATTAAGGCCGGCAATATCCGTATCGCTGATTCCATCAAGATGTTTCACAAGTGCGCGCAAGGAATTTCCATGTGCGGTGACAAGAACTATTTTGTGAGCTTTAAGGTCAGGAATAATAGATTCATTCCAATAAGGAATCATGCGATCAATAACATCCTTAAGACATTCAGTCTTGGGAAGGGCTGCGCCTAAATCTGCGTAACGAGGATCGTTCTTCTGGCTAAATTCATCATTGTCATCAATCGGAGGTGGTGGGACATCAAATGAACGACGCCAAAGCTGGAATTGTTCTTCGCCATATTGGGCAAGTGTCTGTTTTTTATCTTTTCCTTGAAGAGCCCCGTAATGACGTTCATTCAAGCGCCAAGAGCGACGTACCGGAATCCAGTGACGCTCCGCTGCATCGAGTGCTAACTGAGAGGTATGGATTGCGCGTCGAAGCAAAGATGTATGGACGACGTTCGGCAATAAATCTCTAGCGACAAGGAGCTCTCCTCCACGCTTGGCTTCAGCTTCACCTTTAGCAGAAAGGTGCACATCTACCCAGCCCGTAAATAGATTCTTTGCATTCCATTCACTTTCACCGTGACGGAGCAAGATGAGCTTTGTTGTCATATATGAATCTTAAACTAAGAAATCAAATGCTCAAAAGCAGCGAGATTTGCTAACGATTCTCCGCGCGAAACTCTCCATGCCCACTCCCGGCGTATTGCATCTGCAAAGCCCATCTCAAGGAGAGCATCAAAGGAGCTATCTGAATATTGAAGAACAGCGCCAATGACGCGATCTATTTCTTGCTCGGTTACAGCTGCAAGAGGCAGGCGTCCGACAAGATAGATATCGCCAAGTTCGTTTATCGCAAAAGCAACTGAATACATGGATGAATTCTTCTTTAATAGCCATTCGTGCACCGCGGCAGCATTGTCATCTGGCTTGCGAATAACAAAGGCACTGATAGTCAGTGAATGGTCCCCAAGAATTAACGCACAATGGGTTTCAAGTTTCTTCTCGCCCGGTAAAGTTATGAAGAACGTTTTCGTATTTGGAGTGTCAAAATCTAAATCGTGTGAAGATAAAAACTCTTCAATGACTTCTTTTGCAATCACTGCACAGCCTTGAGTGACTTCTCATCCGGCCTGGAAAGAACCCAGTCATACACATCCAAAGTTTTACGAGCAGTACTTTCCCAACCAAAATGTGATGCGTGCTCGATGGCACCCAGAGATAGGCCGATGCGATGAGCTGGCTCCATTAGGAGACGGGAAATAATCGAGGACCATGCACGTGGATCGTGTCCGTCAACAAGTGCGCCAGAAATTCCATCAGCAACTGCGGTACGCAGGCCACCTACAGCGGTAGCGACAACAGGAGTTCCACATGCTTGTGCTTCTAGGGCAACAAGCCCAAAACTTTCGGTATAGCTTGGAACGCATACTAAATCCGATGCACGATACCAATCCGCAAGATCATCGCGCTTACACGGTTTAACAAAATGGACAATATCTTCAACACCAAGGAATTTAGCAAGTGCCGCAAGTCGTTGTGGCTCTTGGGAGCCATTACCCGATGGGCCACCCATAATGACGAGCGCTAATTTTGAACGTAGGTAAGGTGAATGAGTAATCATCTCTGCTGCCGCCCGCACAAGTACTTCTGGGCCTTTATGAGGTTGGATGCGACCAACAAATGTAAACATCAAAGCATCGGGAGCTATATCTAATTTCACTCGCGCAGCAGCTTTGCCGCCGCCAGTTGTGAAACGTTGTAAATCAACTCCGGGAGCTACTGTAAAAACTTTATCTGGGCATGCACTGTAGAGAGAAACAAGCTGGGCGGCTTCGGCATCGGTATTAGCAATCATCGCGTCCGCATGGCGCACGATTTGTTCTTCTCCATATGCACGAACATCTGGTTCAGGGCTTTCACCTTCGGCGAGCGCTTGATTCTTTACTAGCGCCATCGTGTGCATCGTATGAACAAGGGGCAAACCAGCGGCCGAACGTACGTTCCAACCAACTTGTCCACTAATCCAATAATGAGAATGTGCGAGTTTGTAGTAATCAGCAGGAAGTTGGCGAAAGTGACGCATAAAACAATGCGTGAGCGCGCTGATTTGAGTTGGGAGTTCTTCTTTCGTCAGAGGAGATGCAGGACCAGCATCCATGTACTTCACATTCACGCCATCAGAAATTTGCTGATCAAATTGGTTTGGGTCCGTGCGACGAGTAAAAATATCGACTTCAATTCCATGCGCAGCAATTTTTTGCGCACTTTCGACCACATAAACATTCATACCACCAGCGTCGCCTGTACCTGCTTGCTCAAGTGGAGAGGTATGCACCATAAATGTTGCAATGCGGCCTTTCATTCACTTCACCTCTATCTGGCCAACAATTTTGCCGCCGCCATAAACATAGACGTTCTCGTCCGGCGCTTCTACTCCCCAGCGCTTAAATGTTGCCGTGATAATCGGTCCCATAGGTCGCCATGAGCCATCCGCGCACTTGATTACCAAAGTACGTCCATCGGGCATAGAAAGAACTTCTACTCCTTCGGCTCCTTCTTTCATAAACAGTCCAGGAACTGCGCGCATCAAGCGGGTCGTTAATCGCCCTTCACCGGCAACCATCAGCGGATTAGCCCGGCATGCAGCAATGACTTCTTGATGAACCGGATCAGGTGAAACAGTAATTGTATGAATTGCTTGCGCTAGGCCTGCCAGCGTCAGAGCGAAAAGCGGTGCCCCACATCCATCAGCAGTTAAATGCTGCACTTTTTCACGGGCCAAGGTTTCAAATTCAGCAATGATTAACTTTTGTAGTGGATGGTTGGGGTCGGTATATGTATTTGTATCCCATCCATTAACAACACATGTTGCAAGCATGCCGGAATGTTTTCCGCTGCAATTCTGAGCAAGCTGAGTCTTTGGTTTATCTCCCCATGCCCGTCGTTCTATCTCACCGAGAGGAAAATCCAGAGCATTACGAAAATCACTCTCATCCAAGTTGTGATCTGCAAGAATTGATTTGATAACACGGAAATGTTCTTCAGACCCGCTGTGCGATGCACAAACAACTGCAAGTTGCTCAGGTTTTAATTTCAATCCTGCGCGAACCATTGCCGAGGCTTGAAGTGCTTTGACTGATGAACGAGGATAGATCGGGATATGCACCGAGCCCAAAGTTCTAACAACATCACCGGATGCATCAAGTTCGATGAGATGTCCGGAATGAACAGATTCGACGAGACCAGCGCGCGTTACTTCGGCGAGAGTTTCTCCGCGAAAGGAGGAGGTATCCAATTACTCAACCTTGCGAGCGAGGGATGACCACATGTATGCCTGAAGATCGTGGCCGTTCATCGCCATGTCATAAGCGTAAAAAAGTTCACCCTCTACATTTCCGTAGAGACGTTGTCCTTGATCGACAATGTTTGCAGAAGGGGTCGAGTATCCGCGATCCATTACCAATTGAATTTTTGCACCTTCAAGAACGCCGACCCATCCTTCAGAAATTCCCTGACTTTGCGCGAGAACTACTTCAAGAATTTTCTTATCCCGCACTCTCCAGAAACCAGCTTCGGATTCAAAAGGGGCCACAATGTCTTTGTTCTCATCGATAATCCATGTTCGTGAATAATAATTTAGAAAATTACGGCCATCGTGATTGAAAGTAACTTCCTGGGCAAATTGAAATGGCTCGACGCCCGGGTATTCACCTTGTCCAGTACCGGCCCATGTTCCAACTATCCAAGCCAATGGATATAGCTCTTCATGTAGATTTTCAGGAATAACAAAGGCCACTTACTTGGTCTCCTTCATAACTTTTAAAACTTTTAAAACTTTTTGAACTCCTCGAACGCCCCATCGAATTAAGTAAAAACCTAGAGCGGCGCTTGCCACTACTAGTGCCGCACTTGTCACAGTCGATAGGTTCACCAAGCAAGCCTACCCTTACTGCGCTGCGAGAATTCCTGCTGCAGTGAGTACCGCATCCGCAGGGGTCGAGCGCTTCACCACAGCCAGTGCAATAGGACCGAGTTCATAATGACGAGCAGAAGTGCCGATGAATCCAACTTCTTTATCTTCAAGCATCACTGGAGTCCCGTGGGGTGGTACTTCTACTTCTGTTCCATCTAGATGCAACATCACTAACTTGCGGGGTGGTTGCCCAAGATTAAATACTTTCGCAACAGTTTCCTGGCCTGGGTAGCAACCTTTGCGCATGTGCACGGCGTTATTAAGAAAGCCCAACTCATTAGGAATTGATTTGTGATCGGTTTCAAATAGAAGTCGAGCACGGCCTTGTGCAACACGCTCTGCTTCAAGTACCCATGTACCAACTTGGATTCCTGATTCAGCGATTTGTTCGTTTCGCTTCAAAATCTTGTACGGCCCACCAAATGCATCGGTTTTACCCGTTGTTTTAATAACTTTATATTCACTTGTCACAATCTTGGGTTCCACGCGCAACATAAAGACCATTTTATTTAGGAAACCAAACAACTCTTCCTCTTTTTCTTTTTCAGTGAATATCCATGTAGTTGTTCCATCATCCATCAGGAATAGTTGGTGCACGATGTGGCCTTGTGCATCGAGAATAAGCGCTGATGTCCATTCATTCACTTGCCATTTAACAAGCTCTTGAGTTGTTAAATCATTGAGCCAAGTAAGTCTGTCAATACCTGTAACAGTAAGAATAGATTTGTGCGAATAGTCAGCCCACGCGTTTCCTTCTTCCAGTGCGCGTGCTTCCTTGTTAGGTTCACCAGAATGCCACAGGGCACCCTTGTCGGGACCTTCTTCGACAAATACGGCCGTCATAATGGTTATGCCTGATTAAAACAGGATTCGCAACGACCTGCAATTGCCAGATGTGAGAGATCGGTATGGAATCCGTAATCATCAATCAAGGATTGCGTAAAATGCGCCGTCGCTTCAATCGGAACTTCGATAAGGACTCCGCACTTTTCACACTTCAGATGGGCATGAATCTCTTCTTCAGCTGCGTGATAAGTAACTCCGCCATGACCCAGGTGTGCATGTTGGACAAGGCCAACGTTTTCAAGAGTCTCAAGATTGCGATAGACAGTTGAAAGATTAATTCCGGGATGAGTTGTGCGAACTCTTTCCGCTACTTCTTCAGGAGTGGCATGGCCCAAATCGCGCACCGCAGCAAGAACCAGCTCGCGTTGTGGCGTAAGACGAAGCCCCTTGTCGCGTAATTCATGCTGTTCAGCCATGTTCTAATCCTATTCCACGGCAGTAGTACGATTTCCCAATGGCAAGAGTCCTTCTCCTCACTAACACGCTTGGCGCGAGTGCTGAAGTGCTGCCGAGCCTTGGACTCCTCCAACACCAAGTCAAAATCCTTCCAGCAGAAGCATCTATCTTGATTGATATCCCTGAAATTGAATGTCTCTTCATTGATGCGCGTCGCGATCTTCCTGCAGCAAAAGCACTTACACGTGTAATAGTTGCAACTGGAATTGATTGCCCAATGATTGCAATAACAACAGAGGGCGGACTTTCTGCATTCAATAGCGATTGGGGTGTCAGCGATGTCATCCTTGATACCGCTGGACCTGCAGAAGTAGATGCACGTATTCGAATTGCAATCGGTAAAGTAATGAGCGAACTTGTCGCTTCCGATCCATCTGCTCGTGAAATCCGTACCGGTGATGTCATTATCGATGAGCATTCCTACACCGCAAAGATAAAGGGTCGCTCACTTGACCTTACCTTTAAAGAGTTTGAACTTTTGAAGTATCTTGCTCAACATCCTGGCCGCGTATTTACTCGCGCACAGCTGTTGCATGAAATCTGGGGTTATGACTACTTCGGTGGCACGCGCACAGTGGATGTTCACATTCGCCGTCTGCGCGCAAAGTTAGGCCCAGAGTTTGAAGCAATCATCGGTACCGTTCGTAACGTCGGTTACCGCTTTACCTTGCCGAACGCTGGCAAGGATGCATTTATCGACGCTTAATTAGCCATTCACTAAATCAGCACACATCGCACGGAATGCCTGCGTGTGCTTATCAACATCATCCACAGTTGTGTCTGGTGACATGAGCGCCATATTATGAAAAGGCGTAATCAAGAAACCATCATTCAATAGACGCAAGTGAACATATTGTTCTAATTCAAAATCACCAGCATCCGATGCTTCCTTGCCTGTCTTTGGAGCAGTTGCCTGGAAAAGGTATTCACCTCGCGCACCTAAACGTGAACAATGCCAAGGAAGTTTGTATTCGGATATGGCTGCGTCCACACCATCAGACCAACGATCTCCCAGTTCAATCATGTGCGTGAAATTCTTTGTTGTAAGAACTTCGGCCAAAGTTGCGCGCATCGCAGCAAATGAAAGTGCGTTGCCTGCAAGAGTGGAACCAATTCCCCCGGTATCGATTATTTCGCGAATCACCTTTGCCTTGATTCGATCCGCAATATCCTTTGTCATTCCAAATGTCCCAGTCGGAATTCCCCCTCCAATGGATTTACCAATCGTCAACATATCTGGCTTCAAACCTAATTGATGGGTCATGCCTCCGGCACCTGCAGAAATCGTGTGCGTCTCATCAATGATCCAGATCGCGCCATATTTCTTTGCTAATTCGCCAACCGCATGCAAGTAGCCATCTTCTGGCAAAACAATTCCAATATTTGTCATCGCAGGTTCCATCAAAATTGCTGCAACATCACCCTTCGCAAGTGCCGCTTCCATTCCAGCAAGATCATTAAATTCCACCACGCGAGTCGTCTCCTCCAGTGCAACCGGTGCGCCAAGATTTCCTGAGCGCATCACCGTGTTGCCAGCATCATCAAGAGTTGCAAAAGTTTCATCCACGCTACCGTGATAACACTTGTCGATGACGATGAGCTTTGATTTTCCCGTTATCAAACGCGCGTACCGAATCGAATGGCGATTTGCATCAGTTGCAGAGACCGTGAATTGCCATAAAGGTAAGCCAAATCGCTTTGTTAAATCTTGCGAAACAATTACTGCGTTCTCCGTTGGAAGCATTGCGGTAATCCCGCGCTTCATCTGGGCTGTAACGGCATCGGTTGTGGCCTTAGGCGAGTGTCCTGTCATCGAACCCGTATCACCCAAACAAAAATCAATATATTCATGGCCATCAACGTCAGTGAAATGTGCACCTTGTGCGCTATCAACAAAGAGCGGGTAAGCACCTGGCCATTTAGCCATCCATGACATTGGGACACCACCAGGCATTACATCCTGCGCTTGCTTGAAGAGATGTCCCGACTTTGGATGCAGAACAAGAAAACGATCTTCTTCTTTCGCCATTAACTTCTTTAGATGCTCGCGATTAATTTCCATATCGCGATTATTGCAGATTTAGCCGAAGTCTTCAGAGAATGTGAATAGTGCTTCGATGTAGTGCTCGCCCTCAATTTTAAGGTTTGCCGCATCAGGTGGCGCAGTTTGAGGTTC
>CAIMSI010000023.1 GCA_903844115.1 uncultured Actinomycetes bacterium | reverse complement strand
TAGGACTCCATCAATTATCCTCAGGATTTGATCCTCATTTGGAATGACCCATTGACCTAGTTTTGTAATTCCGATGAGCACAGGCTCAAATCGCGTGCGGTCTATTGCTGATAAAACTCCGCCAGCAGATACACATGAGATTTCATGTTCGCTGCTCTGACCACCAGCTACAACTCCTACGCGAATTTTCTTATTCAACTTCAATCTCTTTTTCGAGTGGAACTGTCATCAGACGATCTAGCGCTTGCCCGGGAGTGATTTTCCCAGAAACTGCGTCTGCAACGGCTTCGATAATAGGAACTTCAACGCCAACGCGGTGCGCCAATTCTAAAATAGCGGGAGCAGATGCAACTCCTTCTACAGTTTTTGCAACTTGCGAATGGGTTTTTTCCAGTGAGCCCATGCGCCCTAGGACTTCACCAAAAGTTCTGTTGCGCGAAAGACCCGAACCACAACTTGCAACCAAATCTCCCATTCCAGCTAATCCCAAATTTGTGAGTGGATCTGCTCCATATGCTTGCCCAAAACGAGCAACTTCGCTTAACCCGCGAGTGATGATCATCGATTGGGTATTCTCACCAAGTTCTAATCCGACTGCCATACCCACAGCAAGTGCGATAACACTCTTTGTTGCGCCGGCTAATTCACATCCCACAAGATCATCTGAAGGGTACACGCGAAAATACGGCGTCGTAAAAAGATCGATCATCAGCGCAGAAATCTTTGGATTTACTGAAGCTGCAACCGCTCCAGCAGGTTGGCGCAGAATCATTTCCGCAGCCAAATTAGGACCAGTAATAAGACCGATGTTCTCCAGGGATGCACCTAATTCTTCAACCACAATTTCAGTCATGCGTGAAAGAGAATGTGCTTCAATTCCTTTGAGAGTACTGATGATTGGTTTGGCGACCGGGAATTTTCCCTTCCAGCTGACGAGGTTCTCGCGCAAACTTTGAGCTGGGATCGCTAGAACAAGAGCTTCGCCAAAAGTGAAAGCTTCCTGCACATCGCGCGTAGCCCTAATTGAGGATGGTAATTGCGCACCGGGAAGAAAGGCATGGTTTGTATGATCGTTGTTGATTTCATCCACAACGGAAACATTGCGACCCCAGATCAAAACTTCTTGACCGGCATCAGCGAGAACTTGAGCAAGGGTGGTTCCCCATGCGCCTGATCCAAGAACGCTTACTTTCCTCATGAATCTAATCGCTTGCCCTTCTTGTAATTTCCCGTGCGCGGCAACTCCGACGTATGTGGGTCGAAGATTTCCTTAGGTGCGCATTCTCCCCTAATTTCTTCCAGGAGACGAGTCAGCGCAGACATGACATATTCTGTAGCTTCCTTGAGCGCAACGGGATCCTCCTCTTTGCCTTTCCAGCGAGAAAATTCGAGTGCTGGCCCAGCCCAAACGCTCACCGGTGTCCTTTTCCAGAAACGAGGAACTTTTCCATATCGCGGAAGAACCTCTTGTGCTCCGAATTGAGCACACGGAACAACTGGGACTTGAGTGATTATTGCCAGGCGCGCAATTCCTGTTTTGGCTCGCATTGGCCAGAAATTTTCATCACGCGTGAGAGTTCCCTCCGGGTACACGCCCAAACAATGACCAGCTTCTAAGAATGCAATTGCGTGTTGAAGAGCAAAGCGTGCATTCTCTGTTTCTCGCTCAACAGGAATCTGACCAGACCCAGCGATTATTTTTCCAATGATGGGGATTCTGAAGACAGAAGCCTTGCCCAGAAATCTTGGTGCGCGCCCATTTTGATAAAGAAACTGTGTGAAAATTAAAGGGTCCGCGTAAGAAATATGATTACTTACAACGATGACAGGGCCACTCTGCGGCAAGTTTTCTGTGCCACGCCAATCACGTTTTGTCACAGCGTTGAGGATTGGAATTAAAAAGGATGCACAGATTTTGAAATAGGAATTCGTACCAAGTGGCTTTCCTGATGGTGCGTCGTACTTCATAACTGCAAGCATTTCATGTAATTAGCCTAACCGCAGCGCAATTGTTATCCCAAAATATAAGAAAATAAAAGAACATATAAGAAAATAAACGAAAAAGTGGGGACCATCTCTGGTCCCCACTTTTAGGCAAAATTACTACTTGCGCTTAGCAACCTTCTTCGCAGCCTTTTTAGCTGGCTTGCGAACAACCTTCTTCGCAGCCTTTTTAGCTGGCTTCTTTGCTGCAACTTTCTTAACAGGCTTAGCTGCAACAACCTTTACAGGAGGCTTTGGAGCTGCTTCAAGCTTACGTGCGCCTGAGATAACTTCCTTAAGAGCCTTTGCAGGAAGGAAGCGAACTTTCTTGCTTGCCTTGATCTGAATTGTTTCACCTGTGAATGGGTTGCGGCCTTTACGTGCTGCGCGATCAACCTTCTTGAACTTACCAAAATCATTAACCATGACATCTTCGCCCTTTGAAATATTACGGACGATGCTGTCGAAAACTACATCCACAGCGCGAGCTGCTTCTTTCTTTGAATCACCAAAGTGCGGCGCCAAGTAGGCGATGAACTGGGCTTTGTTCATGATTGTTTCCCCTTAAATACGCGTATTAGTTAAGCGTGCGCCTAACCTGAGTGAAAATCTACGCATAAATAGTGGCTTTTAACGCATGTGCGTGGGCGTGTCGCAAGAAAATAAAAGTGCTCCTTTCTCATTCTCTTGAGAAAAACGCACTTTTTACGCATAAAAAACTCTCAATAATAGATTGAGAGTTGGATAAATTAACGCGCAGGAATTGTTTGAGGTTTGAAAGAAGGTCGTTTTGCCTCAAAAACATCAACATCTGCAATGTTTTTGAGAGTTAAACCAATGTCATCTAGGCCCTCCATCAAGCGCCATCTGGTGTAATCATCGATTTCAAAGGGAATTACTTCACTTCCAAAGCGCACGTTCTTAGCTTCCAAATCTACGCTGACTTCAAGAGCGGGATTTGCTTCGACTGCTCCCCAAAGAACTTCAATTTCTTCTTGTGGGATGATGACTGTGAGCAGACCGGCTTTCTGCGAATTTCCACGGAAGATATCGGCAAAGCGGCTAGATAAAACAACTTTAAATCCATAATTCTGAAGCGCCCATACTGCGTGCTCACGCGATGAGCCAGTTCCAAAATCAGCGCCAGCAACAAGAATTGTTGCGCCTTTGTGTTCTGGCTTGTTCATGACGAACTCTGGATCCACGCGCCAAGCCGAGAAAAGTCCATCTTCAAAGCCGCTCTTTGTAACGCGCTTCAAATAGACGGCAGGAATGATCTGGTCGGTATCAACATTTGTGCGGCGAAGCGGCAAAACTGTGCCGGTATGTGAAATAAATTTATCCATTATTTATCTCCTAAAGATCTGCCGGCGAGGAAAGAGTTCCACGGATTGCAGTCGCCGCTGCAACGAGTGGGCTTACAAGGTGAGTGCGACCGCCTTTACCTTGGCGACCTTCAAAATTTCTATTACTTGTAGAAGCAGAACGTTCTCCGACAGCAAGTTGATCAGGATTCATTCCCAAACACATAGAACAACCAGCTTGACGCCATTCGGCTCCAAAGTCTAGGAATACTTTATCCAGTCCCTCGGCTTCTGCCGCAAGGCGTACACGAGCTGAACCAGGTACAACCAACATACGCGTTGACGGTGCAATCTTTTTGCCCTTCAAAACATCTGCTGCGGCGCGAAGATCTTCGATGCGTCCGTTTGTACATGACCCAAGAAAAACAGTGTCAATCTTTATCTTTTTAAATGGCGTCCCTGCTTCAAGACCCATATAGACAAGTGCTCGTTCGGCAGCGCCGCGATCTTCTAGATCAGGGATATCTGCCGGATTTGGTACCTTGCCATCAAGAGGCGCTCCTTGACCAGGATTAGTACCCCACGTGATGAATGGTGAAATATCTTCAGCTTTGAGGGTGATTTCATTATCAAAAACAGCATCCGAATCAGATTGCAAAGTTTTCCAGTACTGCAAGGCTGCGTCCCAATCAGCACCTTGTGGTGCATGCGGCTTGCTCTTTAAATATTCAAAAGTTTTTTCATCTGGAGCGATTAATCCAGCGCGAGCTCCGGCTTCAATCGACATATTACAAATTGTCATTCGACCTTCCATGGAAAGAGCGCGAATAGCACTTCCACGATATTCAATGACATAACCTTGACCGCCGCCAGTACCAATCTGGGCAATAATCGCAAGAATAATATCTTTGGACGTGACGCCAGGCTTCAGTGTTCCTTCAACGTTAATGGCCATGGTCTTTGGCTTACTTTGGGGCAACGTTTGAGTCGCAAGTACATGTTCGACTTGGGATGTTCCGATACCAAATGCTAGAGCGCCGAAGGCCCCGTGCGTGGAAGTATGTGAATCTCCGCAAACAATTGTCATTCCGGGTTGAGTAATTCCAAGCTGAGGTCCAACAACGTGCACAATGCCTTGGTCAATATCGCCCAATGAGTGAATTCGAATTCCAAATTCTTTTGCATTATTGCGAAGGGTATCGATTTGTAACTTGGATACTGGGTCGGCAATAGGTTTATCAATATTTAGCGTTGGGGTGTTGTGATCTTCAGTTGCAATAGTCAGATCAGGACGACGTACTTTACGATTTGCCAAGCGAAGGCCATCAAATGCTTGCGGGCTCGTCACTTCATGAATCAAATGCAAATCAATATATAGAAGGTCTGGCTCCCCAGCAGCGCTGCGCACTACATGGTCTGTCCAAATCTTCTCAGATAGCGTCTTTCCCATTGCCTGACCTTTCACTAAAAACAGTTGCTTCTCACGGACTGAGATGGCAGTATTAGAGTGTGGACAAGAAGAATAGCGGAGTCGGCGTTTTAGATAAAGCCGTCAAAATCCTAGCTACCCTCGAGAGCGGCCCACACTCACTTTCCGAACTTGTAGCAGCCACCGCAATTGCCCGCCCTACCGCGCACCGTTTAGCTGTGGCACTTGAATTTCATCGTTTAGTCTCTCGCGACCTCATGGGGCGCTTTGTCCTTGGTGCAAGATCCTCAGAGCTGGCTGCGGCCGCTGGAGAAGACAGACTCCTTGCTATTGCTGCCCCTGCCTTAGGCGCCCTGCGCGATGCCACTGGTGAAAGTGCTCAGCTCTATCGCAGACAAGGTGATCAAAGAATTTGTGTTGCTACCGCTGAACGCATGAGCGGGCTTCGAGATTCTGTACCTGTAGGAACTGTTTTGTCGATGCTTGCTGGTTCCGGTGCCCAGATTCTTCTTGCATGGGAAGAGCCTGACAAACTCCATCGAGGCCTTGCCGGCGCCAAATTCAACGCCGCTTCACTCTCTGCAGTTCGTCGTCGCGGATGGGCGCAATCCATTGGCGAGCGAGAAGCAGGTGTAGCTTCTGTTTCAGCACCGGTCCGTGGGCCAAACAATAAAATCATTGCAGCTGTTGGTATTAGCGGTCCTATTGAACGTCTTGGGCGCCAACCGGGTCGACTGCATGCAGCGCAAGTAGTTGCAACGGCTGCGCGTTTAACTGAGTACATCGCGCAATCTAAATAAACTAAATAAACTAAATAATTTAGCTAAATAAAAGAACCGGGCACTTTTCAATAAAGAAAAGCCCCGGTCTTTTTTTTGTAGCCCCGAAGGGATTCGAACCCTCGTAGCTGACTTGAGAAGCCAGAGTCCTAGGCCGCTAGACGACGGGGCCCTAAAACATTTGTATTACTGTAAATCGCTGGGGTACCAGGACTCGAACCTAGACAGGCTGAACCAGAATCAGCTGGGCTGCCAATTACCCCATACCCCAATTGCTTAATTATTAGGCTGGCAAAGAATACCCCGTAGAGGCCCTCCCATTAAAATCGAGAAAAGCTTGCAAAACCGACTTAAATGAGGCTTTTTATGCGTGCAAGGGATTTGTCGCGGCCCAGCAATTCCATCGATTCAAAGAGTGGCGGTGAAATATGGCTTCCGGTAACAGCGATACGTACAGCGCTAAAAGCAATACGAGGTTTGAGTCCCATCTCTTCAATCAGCGCAGTTCGTAGAACCGCTTCAATCCCTTCATGATTCCAAGTGCTTACTGACTGCAAGCGATCGTGGGCAACTGTAAGCATCTTCTTTGACTCAGGATCGGTGACTTTGGCAAGTGAATCAGCTTCCACCACAAAATCTTTCACGAATAGAAACTTCAGCATTGGTGGTACTTCGGCCAAAGTTGCAACGCGTTCTTGAATAATAGGCAGGGCCTTTTTTAAGAGATCTAACTCATCGGCTTGCCCAGAAAGAACATCTGCTTCCTTCAAAAATGGAAGAGATTTTTCTAGGAATATTTCCGGTGTAAGGGCGCGAATCTTGTCTCCGTTTATGGCCTCAAGTTTTTTCATATCGAATCGAGCCGGACTTGAATGAACGCGTTCAACCGTAAACAGTTGCGTTAATTCTTTCATAGTAACATCCTCGCGGTCTTCACCGGGAGACCAACCAAGGAGTGCCAAATAGTTACAGATCGCTTCTGGGAGGAAACCACGTTCGCGATACCAAGCAATAGAAACTTCACCATTTCGTTTTGATAATTTGGCATTGTCTTGGCCCATAACAAATGGAAGGTGAGCAAATAGTGGGTAATCCTCTTCCTTAACGCCCATCGCTTGATACACGCGAATTTGACGAGGAGTTGAGGAGAGAAGATCCTCACCACGCAATACGTGAGTTACCTTCATTAAGACGTCATCAACTGCGACGGCCAAAGTGTACAAAGGAGAACCATCAGCGCGGACGAGCACAAAGTCGGGAACAAAGTTGTGATCAAAGGTCACTTCACCGCGAATGAGGTCAGTAAATGTGGTTGAGCCTTCTGGCATACGCATACGAACAACAGGTTTGCGCCCGTCGGCAACAAAAGCCGCTATCTGATCGGCGGTGAGCTCGCGACAATGTCCGTTGTAACCAGGTGCAACATTTGCTTTGCGTTGTGCTTCGCGAACAGCTTCAAGTTCATCAGAGCTGCAATAGCAATGATATGCAAAACCATCGGTGAGAAACTTCGCTGCCCAATGCGCATAAATATCTAAACGTTGAGATTGAAGATACGGGCCATTGGCTCCCCCAACTTCAGGACCCTCATCCCATGTAAGGCCTAGCCATTTGAGAGTATCGATTGCCGCTTGAATATATTCATCAGTAACGCGTTCTCGATCGGTGTCTTCGATGCGAAAAATGAAAGTTCCACCTGTGTGACGTGCGTATGCCCAATCAAATAGGGCAGTGCGGATATTTCCCACATGTAAATCACCAGTCGGGGAAGGAGCAAAGCGAACTCGGACAGGGCGAGTATCTATGGAATTACTTGGCACGAGCGCTCACCTTATTCGTTAATGTGCCGATGCCCTCGATAGTAAGGGAAACTTCTGCACCTTCTGGCATGGGACCAATTCCTGATGGAGTTCCAGTAATGATGACATCTCCTGGAAGGAGGGTCATAACCTGCGAAACAAAATTAATAATACGTGGAACGTTAAATATCATTTGATCAAGTGTGGAAGATTGCTTTACTTCCCCATTTACTCGAGCTTCGATTTTTTGGTTTCCAGGAAGAAATTCCGTCTCAATCCATGGCCCTAGAGGACAGAAAGTATCAAATCCTTTAGCGCGGCTCCATTGGCCATCTTTGGTTTGTAAATCTCGAGCGGTCACATCGTTGGCGATTGTGTAGCCAAAAATTACATCATGCACGCGCTCCTGCGGAACGTCCTTACAGATTCGCGAGATAACAATTGCCAATTCAACTTCATGATCAACGCGCTCACTCATTCGAGGCCAGTTAATAACCTCATTAGGACCAATTACTGAAGTATTGGGCTTGAGAAAAATAATAGGCTCATCGGGAACAGCAGAGTTCATTTCAGCTGCATGATCAGCATAATTTTTGCCGACACAAACTACTTTGCTTCGAGGAAGTACCGGTGCTAGAAGGCGTACATCAGCGAGAGCGATTTTTGATTCGCTGGGGACAATTCCGGCAAAGAGCGGGTCACCTTTAAGGACAAGTATTTGATCACTGTCATTGATGACACCAAAATGCGGGTCAGTTCCAAAACCAGCATCCTGCAAAGCGGAAAATCGAACGATACGCATGCGGGCAGTCTATCGGCTCTTTAGAGTTGGGCTTCCGGTTGCGCATCGGCAGCAATGCGCACTGCCAACACTGTTCCAATTCGATGGCGACGACCGACAGGTCTTTCAGCGGTGAGTTTCCAGCCACCTGTACTAATTGAGCTTCCAGGAATCGGTACACGTCCAAGGTTCTTTGCAATCAAGCCGCCTATGGAATCAACATCTTCGCGCTCTTCGGCTGAAAATTTTGCTCCAGCTAGCTCTTCAAAATCTTCGACGTGCAGACGCGCTGATACTCGCACAGTATTTGCATCCAGCCATTCCGCTTCGGCATCTTCCTTGTCGTACTCGTCAGCTATTTCACCAACGATTTCTTCGAGAATATCTTCAATAGTTATAAGACCAGCAGTACCTCCGTATTCATCAATCACTACGGCCATATGAATTTGATCGCGTTGCATCTCCTTGAGAAGCTCGGCAGCCGTTTTTGTTTCAGGAACAAATGTGGCGCCACGAATAATTTCTGAAACATTCTCTGTATTTTCAGCTTCGCGCTTCTCGTGAACTCGTCGGGCTAGATCCTTTACATAAGCAATTCCTACAACGTTATCGAGGTTTTCATCAATCACCGGGATACGTGTAAATCCCGAGCGCAAAGCCAGTGATAGCCCCTGGCGGAGCGTTTTATTGCTCTCGATATAAACCATCTCTGTGCGGGGCACCATCAATTCGCGTACAAGGGTTTCTCCAAGATCAAATACTGAATGGATCATTTCTCGTTCTGATTCTTCAACAAGTCCACTTTCACTTGCTTGGTCAACAAGATCACGAAGCTCAGCTTCAGATGTGAATGGTCCTTGCTTAAAACCTCGCCCGGGAGTGAGGGCATTTCCAATAGCAATGAGAAGACGCGTAAGCGGCCCAAGTGTTTGAGCTAAAAAGTCCGCAACTATTGTTGCTGATGGAGCCCATTTCAACGCATGTTGTTTTCCTAAAGTTCGCGGACCGACTCCGATAAATACATAGGACAACACCACCATGACGGCAATAGTTCCCGCCATCTGCTCGACATGGCCTGAGCCCTGACCAATGAAGGCCTCAGCAACAAGAACTGTGGCTGTAAGTTCACAAGCCTTGCGAACGAGCAGCATGACGTTTGTGTATTTGGAAGGCTGTGCCAAAATTTTGCTTAAACGTGAAGCAAGTTTTGGCTTGCGATCTCCTAGGTCTTCCACCCAAACACGAGATATAGAATTTAGCGCTGATTCACTTCCTGCCAAGAATCCAGCAAAAATGAGAAGTGCAATAACAAGAATTATTCCAAGTAGCGTCATGCGCGAGAAGCCTGCCACTCATGTAGACATTCATCTTGCAAAGTGAACATAGCCAATTCCTCATCTTTTTCTGCATGGTCATACCCAAGGCAGTGAAGAACTCCATGCACTGTTAAAAGCGCAAGTTCCATATCTAAACCATCCTTAGTCTGCTTGCGAGCAAATTCCGGACATAAAACTATGTCGCCAATTATCCCGGGGCCATCTGAGGCTGAGTGAGGTTTCATTTCATCCATGGGGAATGAGAGAACGTCGGTAGGGCCAGGTAAATCCATCCACTGCACGTGCAGCTCCTCGATACGTTCTTCATCAACGAGAATGATAGATAAATCTGATTCAGGATGAATTCCCATTTTTGCTATAGCAAAGGAAGCAACCGAAATGATTGCCGCTTCATCACACGAAGTTTTAGATTCGTTTGAGAGTTCGATGCCCATTGGCTCCGGCTCCTTGTTCATCCCACTTGCCATATGCCGTGACGATATCGCCAACAAGACGATTTCGAACTACATCTTCTGCAGTGAGAGTGAGGAAGCAGATGTCATCCACCCCTTCGAGAATATCTTGAACTATCTTCAGGCCAGATTGAGTTCCATGAGGAAGATCTACTTGTGTTACATCGCCAGTAATTACCATTTTTGAACCAAATCCAAGGCGTGTCAGAAACATTTTCATTTGTTCTGCAGATGTATTTTGGGCTTCATCAAGAATTACAAATGCATCATTCAGAGTACGACCGCGCATATAGGCAAGTGGGGCAATTTCAATAATGCCAGATGCCATCAAACGTGGAATGGAATCCTGATCAATCATGTCATGCAATGCATCAAAAAGTGGGCGAAGATACGGATCGATCTTTTCCTGCAATGTACCGGGTAGAAAGCCTAAACGCTCTCCCGCTTCGACGGCTGGGCGGGTCAAGATAATTCGATTTACTTCTTTTGCTTGTAGTGCCTGAATTGCCTTAGCCATAGCAAGATAAGTTTTTCCAGTTCCTGCAGGTCCAAGACCGAAAGTAATTGTATTTTCTGTTATCGCCTCGACATATCGCTTCTGGTTTGCAGTCTTCGGGCGGATTGTCTTGCCGCGGTTACTCAAGATGTTGAGTGATAGGACTTCTGCAGGATGTTCTGCGGGAACACGGGCAACCATTGCAAGTGATTGTTTTACAGAATCGGGTGTCAGTTGTTGTCCAGCACGCAAAATGACAAGCAGCTCTGCTACGAGGCCTTCAAATTTTGAAGACTGTTCAGGATCGCCTTTTACAAAAATTTCATTACCGCGAACAGTTATTGCAAGCAATGGAAATGCAGATTCGATTTCGCGCAAGTAAGCATCTTGTGGTCCGGTAAGTGCGACCATAGGAATGGCCACGGGGACGGTAATCAGTGCGGGATGATCCATATAAGTGAAATAGTACTTTTAACCTGGCGGCCAAGCGAATGGACGCCCGCCAAGTATATGAAGATGAGCGTGGAAGACGCTCTGACCGGCGCTCTCCCCTGTATTGAAAGCTAAGCGATAACCATCGAGTTCGCGTTCCTTGGCGATTTGGTCTGCAACTGTGAAAAGTTCAGCGAGGGTTTGCGGTGCCTGAGCCGCCAGCTCTGCGGCGTTTTCGTGATGCCACTTAGGAATTACAAGAACATGGGTTGGGGCCTGTGGCGTGATGTCATTAAAGGCCAACACGTTAATGCTCTCGAAAACGATGTCAGCCGGAATCTCCTTTGCAACAATCTTACAGAAGATACACATAATGGGATTCTAGTCCTACCATCGCGCGATCAAGGTTTGTAGCGCCGCTAGTGCTGCGAAGCCAGCGTGTGATGAACGTAAAACCTGCGGCCCCATCCGAACAGCAGTTGCCGATAGTTGGGAAAGTTCGGCATCAGAAATACCACCTTCTGGCCCTACAACAATTACAACAGGGGTTTCATCAACGAACTTAAGATCGGACAACTTGGCTGAAGCGCTTTCGTGAAGCACGATGAGATTTGCTCCAAATCGGTCAATAATTTGCGCAGTAGTGAGCGCGCTTTCAATCACCGGAAAACGAAGGCGACGAGATTGTTTGGAAGCAGCAACCGCGACTGCCATCCACTTTTCCGTCGAACCATCTTTTTCTTGCGCAATCGAACGCTCTGCTTTCCAAGGAATAATTCGGTCCACACCCGCGACGGTCAGAAGCTCGATTGTCTCGCGCATTCGATCAGACTTTGTTAACGCTTGAATCACAATCATTTGCGGCGTGCGTTGTTCTTCAACACCCCTGCGTGAAACTGTGATTGCAAAACTCTTCTTATCTACCGTACTCACCAAGCCCTGAGCCCAATTACCCGCCCCGTCAGTCACGATAATCTCTTCACCGATGTTAAGGCGCATTACCTTTATTGCGTGATGAGCCTCATCGCCATCGACCGTGATGGAATCGGTATTAGTAATTTCAGGTACGACAAAAACAGAGAGCATTATCGACCGAAGGCATCTCTGAAACGAGCAAAGAAGCCGTGCTCCTTTTCATCGCGCTTATGAATAGAAACGGAATCGCCCTTTTCATTACGCATTTGCGCAAGTTTCTTCAGTAATTCCTCTTCATCTTTTTTGAGCTTGGATGGAGTCGTGACATCTACATGGACGATCAAATCGCCTCGTCCGCCGCTTCGTAAATGAGTTATTCCCAATTGCTTTAAAACAATCGTTGATCCGCTTTGCGTGCCCGGCTTGATAGTTACCTTCTGCTCTCCATCGAGAGTAGGAATGAGTACTTCACCGCCCAGCGCTGCTGATGTAAAAGGAATTGAGATGGACGCGTGCAAAGTATTGCCATCGCGAACCAGCAAATCATCTGGCCGTTCAATGATTTCGATATACAGATCTCCGGCCGGTCCACCGCCAGGTCCTACTTCGCCTTGGCCGCTCATTTGAATGCGATTACCATTTTCAACACCAGCTGGAACCTTCACTGAAATCGTACGCTTTGCACGGACACGGCCATCAC